>DATING010000271.1:0-5735 GCA_035474555.1 Longimicrobium sp.
CGCCGGTAGAAGCCGGTCCAGAAGTAGTAGGGAAACCCGTTGTGCAGCAGGCACGCGATGGACGCCATCGCCGCCGTCAGGTCGGGCTCGCCGGCAAGCGTGCCCTCGATGTGCCCGGCAAGCTCGGCGTAGCGCGCGTCCTTGGCCGCGGCATCCATCCGCAGCTCGCCCGTCTTGTCCGCCACCAGCGTGTATTCCGCCATCGGTCCTTTGTGCTGTGCTCGTCGTTCGGGGGATGAGAAACGGGATGATACACCGCACCCCGCGCGGCGACGAAGCACGGCGGTGGGATACGGATGATGGTGTGCGACGGAGTACCGGCCGGGAGTGCGAGACCGAGTCGATTCCTAAATCGGCGCGCGGAGGATGTGCACGGGCGAGATCCGCAGGGCGCCTCCTTCGTAATGACGATCCCGGCGGAGAGCCGGCTTTGAAAGCAGTTGAAGCCCCGTTTGTGCCGCGCCTCGGCGCGAGACGGGGCTTATGGCTTTCCCAGCGGCGGGTTTACCCGCTCAGGCGGGAGGACCGCGTCGAGACCGGTTCTGTACTGGGTTTACCGATGCAGGCCCGAACTCGGCCCATCCGCTGATCCGTTGATCTATCCCTCCAAGTCCCCCCGCGCCGCGGCCGCTCCCCATGCGCCGATGAGCCCCGCCTCGGCGACTGCATCGAGCAGGTAGACGGGGCGGATGACGCCCTTGTGCGTGTAGACCACGTCCACCGTCGCGAGCGCGGCGGCGGAGCCGGCAGCCAGCAGCGCGATCTCCGGCGTCACGCGGCGCCGCAGCCCCGCGGCGATCATCGTCACCCCCGTGACGGCGATCAGCGCGCCGACGGTCTTCACCAGCCAGTCATCCGTCTTTTCGCCCGTCACCGCCTCGAAGCTGCGCATGTGCAGGAGGGGCCACACGCCCGTCGCCACGTAGAACGCGCCCTGCGCCACGGCCAGCGCATCCGCCGGCCCTGCATCACGTTGCGAGGCCTGATCCATCACGTGCACATCCTCCGCGAGCGGGTCGAAAGGTGAGATTTCGGGCCGCCGGCGGGTGCAAGTCACGTTCCGATGGTGGATTACAGCCCGTGTATCCTCCGCGTGGTGCGGTCGTTGCCGCAGAGACGGTATCCGGATTCAGTGGATGACAATCAGCGGAGGGTGGCCGTGCGGACGTCGGTGGGAGTGATCGGGCTGGGATGGGTGGGGACGAGCGTCGCCATCTCCACGCTGCACGCGGGCGTCGCGGGCGAGGTGCTGCTGAACGACGTGCGCACGGACGTGGCCGAGGGCGAGGCCATGGACATGGCGCACGGCGCGTCGTTCTACCCGGCCGCGACGGTGCGCACGGCCCGCATCGAGGAGATGGCGGAGTGCGACGCGGTGGTGATCGCGGCCGGGCGCGGCGGCAAGGCGGGCGAGACGCGGCTGGACCTGCTGCGCGACAACGCGGCCACCATCCGCACCATCGGCGAGCGGCTGCGGGGCGCGCGCGGGCTGCTCATCGTCGTCACCAACCCGGTGGACGTGCTCACATGGGTGCTGGCGGACGCGAGCGGGCTGCCGCCGGAGCGGGTGATCGGAACGGGAACCATGCTGGACACGGCGCGGCTGCGGCAGATGCTGGGGGCCGAGCTGCGGCTGGATCCGCGCTCCATCCATGCGCAGGTGGTGGGCGAGCACGGCGATTCCGAGGTGGTGCTGTGGAGCGGCGCCAACGTTGGCGGCACGCCCCTGCGCGACTGGCCGGGCTGGGATGCGTCGCGCGAGGACGAGATGGCGGCGCAGGTGCGCACGGCCGCGTACGAGATCATCCGCCGCAAGGGCGCCACCAACCACGCCATCGGGCTGGTGACGGCGGAGCTGCTGCGCGAGACCATGCGCGGCGAGCGGCGCGTGCTCACCGTGTCGCGCGTGCAGGACGATGCGGCGGGCTACGGCGGCGTGGCCCTCTCGCTCCCGACGGTTGTGGGCCCGGACGGCGCGACGCAGGTGGTGCTCCCGGAGATGACGGACGACGAGCGCCGCCGCCTGGACCACTCCGCCGCCGTTCTCCGCGACGCCATCGCCTTCGTGTGAGGAAAGGCCAGCCAAGCTAATATTGACGCATTTGGTTTTCTGTGGTAAAGTTCTATGCTGAACGAGGGCGCTCTCATAAGCTCAATTCAATAGGGAACATGCACCCTGCTTTGGGCGCTGCGTACGGGGACTTGAGGGAGGCAGGTCGCGCCGCGGGGCTCGCCCTCGGCCTGTTGCTGATGGTATGCGCGCCGCGATCCCTGCGTTCGCAGCCCCCGGCGGATCAGGGGCACCTGTCCCGGCAAATCCCGGCGCTCTTGGAGGAACGCGGATTCGAGGGCGTCGCTGCCCTGCAGGATTCCGGGGACATGTTCGTCATGCTGGAGAACCGCCACTATCGGGACGAGCAACGCGCCCTTCGCGAAGCCGCCGCCCTCATACTGCCGACGCTCGGCACCGCGCGTGGACTCGTGCTGGTTCCCCTGCACCGGGGGCTTCCCATCGCGCAGGTCCGATTCGCCCCGTGCGGTGAACCTGGGTCGGCGGGCGGGAAGATCGCGGGCGCCCTGGACCTGGACGTCTCCGGTCTGCCGCCCCGGTTGCGGAGCACCGGCGCGCGACGCCCGCGGCTCGTGATCCATCCCTGGATCGAAGCCCGGTTCGGGATCTACGAGGAGATCGCCTGGACGCGTACCGGCATCGCCCCCGAACTCCAGCTGCCGCTCCGCCCCGGGATGCTGCTCTCCGCCCAGGTGCTGGCCGTGCTGCAGGACGAGCTTTATCCCGGCGAGGCGATGCTCCGGCCCGTGCGGGTGACGCTGAACCAGACGGTTCGGCTGCATCGGAATCTTCTCGCATCCGCCACGGCCGGCACGTTCACAGGCAACCGGTACGGCGGCGATCTGGAAGTGCGCGCCCTGGACCGGCGGGGACGCTGGTCCGCCGGAGTGGAGCTCGGGCTCACGGGAGAGAGCTTCTTTGGCCGAAGCAAGTGGTGGTTCAACGCCGTTGATTCGCCGCTGGCCTTGGCGGACCTGGAGGCTCGCCTGCGCCCGTATTCGCTCGTGCTGCGCGCGACCGGCGGGGTGTTCACGGACGGGGATACCGGGATGCGGGTGGACGTGCTGCGCGAGTTCGGCGAGTTCGAGATCGGCTGGTACGTCCTGAGGACCACCGCAGGGAGCAACGGCGGCTTTACCATCCGCATCCCCCTGCCGCCGCCGACGCACGCTCGCATTGCCGGTCTCGTGGTCCAGCCGGCGGATGCCTTTCGCTGGGAATACCGGTATCGCTCCCTCACCCGAGCCGGGCGGCGCTACGATACCGGGAACCGGCTCGGCGAGTTTCCCCGCAGGTTGGATGCTGCCGCATTTGTCGGCGCGGACGCGGAATCCGGTTCGATCTGCCCCGAACCTTCACACCGAGCCGACGTTCCCGGCTCGTGAGCAGCGTGCACCCTCTGAAGAACGAGGAGATCATGAATCATCCCTTCGCACCCCGGATGCGGCTTGCAGGAGTAGCCGCCGTGCTATGGCTCCTGGCGAGCTGCGACGCGCCGGCCTCGCCGTCCCTCGCGAATCCGACCGAATCCGCACCCGGCTTGTTAAAGGCGGTCGTCGGAACGCCCAAGACCCAGAAAACCCTGCCGCGAAGGCCCATCGAAGCCTGGGTGCTTCCGGCCACTCTCGCCACCGCTACCCCCCTCATGGGAGGCGTGAGCGTGACCTGCACAATTACGGGCACCGGAACGGTCTATTACGATGCCGAGGACGGAAACCGATACCACTTCCCGCTAACGTGCGTGAACCAGAGAAATGTTGCCGAGGACGGCGGCGGAGGCGCATGAACGCCGTGCGGCGCACGGCACCACTCCTCGTTGGAGCGCTCGGCTTGGCGCTGGGGGGCGCAGTGGAGGCGCAGGCCCCGTCCCTTTCAGGCACAAGCGGGCTAATTTCCGTCCCGACGGCGGACCTCGCGCAGGACGGAACGCTCACGCTGGGGGTGAGCCGTATGGACCGGCTGCACAACGGCTTGCCGCGGTTTCCAGACGCGCCGGCCATCGTCCAATTCGCCACCGTGGGCTTCTTGCCGTTCGTCGAGGTCGGACTTCGTGTCACGCGACCCAAGGGCATCCCCCGGCAAGCGCTTGGTGACCGGATGGTGAGTGTCCGCGTAAGAGCACTGCGCGAAGGTCGCCTGCACCCCGCGGTCGCCGTGGGCGTGCAGGACATCCTAGGAACGCGAAAATACCATGCCCTGTACGTCGTTGCGTCCAAGCGTGTCCCCACGGGGGCGCTACCGGGGCCTGTGCGCGCGCACCTGGGCTACGGCCACCATCTGCCGGGCCGCGTGGGCGGGCAGCAGTTCGCAGGGGTGTTCGGGGGGATTTCAGCCGCCCCCGTATCCTGGGTCACGGCACTGGTGGAGTACGACGGCGAGCGCATGAACGCGGGCATGCGGCTGCACGTGCTCCGGCATCTTTCTGTGCTTGCCGCTCTGCAGAACCTGAAAGGGGCCTCGCTCGGGGTCAGCTACACCATTCCGTTGAAGTGATCCGGTTGCGGTTCCAGGAAAGAAGGAAGCCCCGCCGACGGATGTCGGACGGGACTTTGCTTTGCCGATTGGCCGCCACCCGGGGCAGGATGGCGGCGGTGCGGTGCGCGAAGGCGGGGCTTTACGATCTGCCGGTGGCGAATTCTTTTCCTTCCGTCCGTCCCGGATGCCTCCGCCTACTTGCTTCCGACGACCGCGGGGTGGCGCTCGGGCGACGTGGATGGTACGGAGCCCGCATCCACCACCCGCTCCTCCGCCAGCGCCGACGCGGCCATCAGCACCAGGGCGATCCAGAGCGCGTCCGCCAGCAGCAGGTGGACGATCTGCATCCACACGGGCGCCAGCAGCACCACGTTCACCGTGCCGGCCAGGATCTGGATGCCGAACAGGGCCGGGACGGCGCGGCTCAGCCGGTCCGTCGTCGCGTCCGGGCGCAGGCGGCGCAGCGCGGACGCGGCGGCGACGGCGAACACGCCCGTGCCAATGGCCAGGAACGGATGCACGATCCGCAGCCGCTCCAGGAAGTGCGTGCCGCCCGACAAGCCGACGCTGGACTTGGGGAAGAGTGTATCACCAAGGGCGGTGAGGGCGCCGGTGACACCCACCAGCAGCGTCAGTACGATCGGCGCGAGGGCCAGGACGCCGGCGAGCCCCTGCCCGCGCACGCGCATCCGCGGCCGGCCCCCCGCGTACCAGGCCGTCAGCGTGATGGCGGCCAGGAGCAGAAAGGTGTTCAGCAGATGCACGGCCATCCACCACGCCCGCGCCTGCGACATGTTGCCGGCCACCAGTTCCAGCAGCACGAGCCCCGCGCCCACCCCCGCCTCGGTGATCATCAGCACCATGGACGCCACGGCGGCGCGCCGCACGGGGTGCCCGGAGGCAAAGCGCCGGAACGCCATCCACAGCATCGCCACGACCGCCAGGAACGCCAGGCCGCTGGTGGCGCGGTGCGTGAACTCGATCATCGTCTCCAGCGACGGGTCGCGCGGGATCACGACGCCGTTGCACCGCGGCCAGTGCGCGCCGCACCCCGCGCCAGAGCCCGTGGCACGCACGAACGCGCCCCACAGCACCACCAACACGTTGTACGCCAGCACCATCCAGGCAAAACGGGCAAACCGGGCCTGGTCGTCGCGCGCGAAGCTCATCATCAGCGAAAGATCGGGGA
>DATING010000272.1:0-2347 GCA_035474555.1 Longimicrobium sp.
GGGGTCGATGGGTGGAGAGCGGCAGCTGGGCGGAGCTGATGGAGCGCCCCGCCGGCCGCTTTCGCCGCCTGTGGGCCAGCCAGGCCGGCGAGCGCGAGCTGCCGGAGCCAGAGGAGGCGATCCCGTGAGGAACGAGAGATCGTGGACGCGAGAGGTGGATCACGCGATGTTCATCAGTGTCCACCACTGCGGGGAGATGTGCCGATGGAAACATCGTGGCGACGCGGCGATCGCTCACGCGCCATATGCGAGCATTGCAGGACGGCGGTCGAGACGCGCTTCGAGTATTGTACATATTCCCTGGAGAACCCGCGTGTCGACGTGCCGGACGTGCTGGTTGCGGTATGCGCCACCTGTGATAGAACCGTCGCGGTTCCCTATCAGTCCTCGTCAAGGCTGAATGAGGCGCGCATGTTGGCAGACCCTTCAGGAAGCAGGTTTGCGGAGTTGGACCTTCGCGATGGTGGGTCGTAGCGAGAGCCATAACACTTGTCCACGCCCGAGGCCGCCATGTCCGACCTGATGACGCCGCCCACCCCCCTTCCCGCCGCGCCGAGCAGCGACGACGCGGAGCAGATCGCGCACGCACGGCGGCTGTTCGAGCTGCAGCGGGGGGCGCGGTGGCGGATGGCGGGGACGAGCGTGGCGGAGCGTATCGAGCGGCTGCGGCGGCTTCGGACATCGATCCTCAAGCACCGCCAGGCGCTGTACGACGGCGTGTGGGCGGACTTCCGCAAGTCTGCCACGGAGTTCGAGATCACGGAAATCCAGCTGGTGCTGGGCGAGATCGCGCACACCATCAAGCACCTGCGCCGGTGGATGGCGCCCCGCCGCGTACCCACTACGCCGCTGCTGGCCGGCACCCGCAGCCGCGTGGTCCACGAGCCGCGCGGGCAGGTGCTCATCCTGGCGCCGTGGAACTACCCCTTCCAGCTCCTGTTCAGCCCGCTCGCCGCCGCCGTGGCGGCGGGCAACGTGTGCATCGTCCGGCCGTCGGAAAAGGTGCCTGCGACCTCAGCCGTGATGGCGCGCATCGTGGCGGACGTGTTCCCGGAGGACGAGGTGGGACTCGTGCGGGGCGGCGTGGACGCGGCCGACGCGCTGCTCACGCTGCCCTTCGACCACATCTTCTTCACGGGCTCCACCGCCGTGGGCCGCAAGGTGATGCACGCCGCGGCCGACCACCTCGCCAGCGTCACGCTGGAGCTGGGCGGCAAGTCGCCCGCGATCGTGGACCGCTCGGCGGACCTGGCGCAGGCGGCGGAGCGCATCGTCTGGGGCAAGTTCGTCAACGCCGGGCAGACGTGCGTGGCCCCCGACTACGTGCTGGTGCACGAGGCCGACGTCCCCGCGTTCCTGGACGCCGCCATCCAGGCCATCAACCGCTTCTACGGCGCGGGCGACGAGGGGCCACGGGCCAGCGAGGACTTCGCCCGCATCGTGGACGACCGCGGCTTCCGGCGGCTGGCGGACGCGCTGCGGCAGACGGTGGCGGACGGCGCGACGATCGTGGCCGGCGGCGGGACGGACGCGGCGGACCGCTACATCGCGCCCACTATCCTGACGAACGTGCGCCCGGACGCGCCGGTGATGCGCGAGGAGATCTTCGGTCCCATCCTCCCCGTGCTCCCCGTGCGCTCGCTGGACGAGGCGCTGGCGTTCGTCAACGCGCGGCCCAAGCCCCTGGCGCTGTACGTCTTTGCCCGCGACGGCGGCGTGACGAAACGGGTGGTGCGCGAAACGACGGCGGGCGGGACGATCGTGAACCACGTCATCTGCCACCTCGCCAATCCCGACCTGCCCTTTGGCGGCGTGGGGGAGAGCGGCCAGGGCAGCTACCACGGCCACGCGGGGTTCCGCGCCTTCAGCCACGAGCGCGCCGTGCTGCACGCCGGCCGCTGGAGCCTGTCGCCGCTCTACTATCCGCCGTACGGCCCCAGGATGCGGCGGATGGCCAACCTGATGTCGCGGTGGATGGAGCGTTGGTAGCCGCGTGAGATCAGCCGCGGGCTGAAAACCACCTCGCTCGTTGTCCTGAGGGAGGCGCGCCGATTCCATCCCGTGACGAGATCCATGGCGGACCGAAGGATCTACCGTCCCGTGCCCGACCCTGGCGTCCGCGCACCGATCCTGCCCGGGCGGCTCGCGGACGCAGAGCAGTCCACCTGCCCGGGCGGGTAGATTGCTCACTCGTTCCTCGCTCGGAATGACAGCCGGTTTTGCGCGTCAAACCGTTCTGCACATCCTCGATCTGAGATGATTCCCCTGCGCATCCGCCCGGCCGTGGAAGCGGACGTGCCGCTGATCCTGCGCTTCATCCGCGAGCTGGCGGAGTACGAGCGGCTGC
>DATING010000273.1:0-11571 GCA_035474555.1 Longimicrobium sp.
ATCCGCACCAGCGCGGACGGCACCATGTGCTCCGGGAGACGCGAGCGGAGGAACGCCCGCAGCGCCTCCACCGGCACCGCATCGTCCGTGGCGACGTAGTATCCCACCAGCCGCGCCACCCCCGGCGCATCTTCCCGGGCCAGGACGATCGTCTCCCGCACGCCCGGGTGCGCGGCGAGGACCGACTCGATCTCCCCCAGCTCCACGCGGAAGCCGCGCACCTTGACCTGGTGGTCCACGCGGCCCAGGTACTCCGCCGCGCCGTCCGCCCGCCACCGGGCCAGGTCGCCCGTGCGGTACATCCGCGCCCCCGGCTCCGTGGCAAACGGGTCCGGGACAAAGGTGGATGCCGTGAGCGACGGGCGCCCCAGGTAGCCGCGCCCCACCTGCACCCCCGCGATGTGCAGCTCGCCGGGGATGCGCGCCGGCGACGGCGCGTTGCTGCGCCGGTCCAGGATGTAGATGCGCGCATTGGCCACCGGCCGCCCGATGGGCACCGCGCGCCCCGCGTCCGCCGGCGAGCACGCCCAGTACGTCACGTCCACGGCCGCTTCCGTGGGCCCGTACAGGTTGTGCAGCTCCGCGTGGGGCAGCGCGTGGAAGAAGCGTCCCACCAGTTCCGCCGGCAGCGCCTCGCCCGAGCTCATCACCCGCCGCACGGACGCGCACCGCCCCGGGTCGCCGTGCTCCAGGAACGCCCGGAGCATGGAGGGGACGAAGTGCAGCGTGGTGACCCCCGCCCGCTCGATGACCTCCGCCAGGTACGCCGGGTCCTTGTGCCCCTCCGGGCGGGCGAGCACCAGCCGCGCCCCCGTGAGCAGCGGCCAGAAGAACTCCCACACCGACACGTCGAACGAGAACGGCGTCTTTTGCAGCACCACGTCGTCCGGGTGCAGGGCGTACTCCCCCTGCATCCACAGCAGCCGGTTGACCACGCCCCGGTGCGCGTTCATGGCCCCCTTGGGCCGGCCGGTGGATCCCGACGTGTAGATGACGTACGCCAGCCCCTCCGGCGCCACCTCCACCCCGGGCGACTCCGCGGATTCCGATTCGATCGATGCCCAGTCCGCGTCCAGCCGCACGACGGCGGCCCCGTGCGCGGGGAGCCCGTCCGCCAGCCGCGCCTGCGTCAGCAGCACGGGGACGCCGGAGTCCGCCAGCATGTAGGCGATGCGGTCCGCCGGGTACCCCGGGTCGATGGGGACGTACGCGCCCCCCGCCTTGAGCACGCCCAGCAGGGCGACCACCATCTCGACCGACCGCTCCGCGCACACGCCCACGCGCACCTCCGGACCCACGCCCAGGCGGCGCAGCCGGTGCGCCAGGCGGTTGGCCCGCGCGTCCAGCGCCGCGTACGTCAGCGCCTCGTCCGCGAAGACCACGGCCGTGGCGTCCGGCGTCCGCGCGGCCTGCGCCTCGAACAGGCGATGCAGGGGGAGCGCGCCGTCCAGGTAGTGCGTGTCCGTCTGGTTGAAGGCGTGCACCACCTCCGCCGTCTCGTCCGGCGCCAGCAGCTCCAGGTGCGACACGCGCGTCCCCGGCGCGTCGGCGATCCCCTCCAGCAGGCGCACGAAGTGGGCGGTCATCCGCCGCGCCGTCACGGCGTCGAAGAGGTCCGTGTCGTAGCGCAGGCTGCCGGCCAGCGTGCCGTGCACCTCGCCCATGGCCAGGGCCAGGTCGAACTGCGCGGCCCCCGTCTCCACCGCCAGCGACTCCAGCGTGAGCGGCCCGCGCACCTCCTCCATCCCGTCCACGCCCAGGGCGCAGGCCGTGGCGGAGGGGAGCCGGTCCGCCTGCTGCAGGACGAACAGCGCCTGCACCAGCGGCGTGCGGCTGGCGTCGCGCTCCGGCTGCAGCGCCTCTACCAGGGTGCCGAAGGGGTACGCCTGCGAGGCCAGCGCCGCCAGCGCGTCGTCCCGCGTTGCCCGCAGAAAGGTGCGGAACGACAGGTCGCCGTGGATGCGGGCCCGCAGCACCACCGGGTTCACCAGGTAGCCCACGCTCCCCGCGAACGCCGGCCGGGTGCGCCCCGACGCCGGCGAACCGACGAGAAAGTCGTCCTGCCCCGACCAGCGGTGCAGCAGCACCTGGTACGCGGCCATCAGCAGCACGTACAGCGTCACCCCCTCCGCCCGCGCCAGCGCGTGCAGCCGCGCGGCCAGGAGGGGATCCACCGTGAACGGGTGCGCGGCGCCGCGGCCTCCCCGCACGGGGGGCCGGGGATGGTCCGCGGACAGGGCGAGCACCGTGGGCGCCCCCGACAGGCGCTCCGTCAGCCGGGCGCGCAGCCGCTCGCCCTCCGCACCGGCCAGGAGCTCCTCCTGCCAGCGGACAAAGCGCGGGAACGGCATCCCCGGGTCCGGGAGCGCGGCCGCGTCTTCCCCGCTGCAGGCGCGGAACAGTTCGTCGAAGAGGATCTCCAGCGAGCGGAAGTCCACGACGACGTGGTGCGCCACCAGCAGGAGCACGTGGTCGTCGTCCCCGCGGCGGAACAGGTGCGCGCGCACGGGCGGGCCGTCGGCGAAGCGGAACGGGCGGCGCGCCTCGTCGTCCAGGTGCCCGCGCAGGGCGTCGTCCTCCCACCCCGCCGCGTCCACGACCTCCAGCGCGGGGGACGCACCGGCCAGCACGCGCTGCACGGGCTCGTGCGCGTCGATCACCGTGCGCAGGGCGTCGTGGCGCGAGGCAACGGTCCGCAGCCCGGCGGCCACGGACGCCCCGTCCACGGGGCCGCGCACGCGCACGGCCACGGCCAGGTTGTAGGCCGCGCTTTCCGGCGCCAGCCGGTGCAGGAACCACAGCGCGCGCTGCCCGGCGGACAGCGCGAACGGTGCTTCTCCGTTCTCCGCCGGCCGCTCGGGGGCCGGGGTGACCGCGCGCGGGCCCAGCGCCGCCAGCTCCGCGGCCAGGTCGCGCAGGGGGCGGGGCTCCAGCAGGGCCACGGGGTCCAGGGGGAGCCCCGTGCCGTCCTCCAAGCGGGCGGCCAGCCGCGCGGCGCCCACGGAATCCAGCCCCAGCGACGTCAGCGACTGCTCCGGGCGCACCCGGTCCACGTCCACGCGCAGCACGCGCGCGGCCTCGGCGCGCAGGAACGCCTCCAGCGGCAGCTCGGGGCCCGCGCCTGCGGCCGGGGGGACAGACGACGCGACGGGCGACGGGACGGGCTCCGCGCTCCCGCCCACCGGTTCCAGCGCTCCGGCAAGGTACGCCCGGCGCATGGCCTGCCGCTGCACCTTGCCGCTGGAGGTCTTGAACAGCGTGGCCGGGCCGATGAGCACCACGTCGTGCACGGCCGCCTCGAACGAGGCCGCCACCGTCTCGCGGACGCGGGCGGCGACCTCCGCGCGGTCCAGCCCGCGGAGCGCCGTGCGCCGCACCTCGTGCACGATCACCAGCCGCTCCTCGCCGTCCGCCTCGATGCTGAACGCCGCGGCGCCGCCCGGCTGCAGGGCGGGATGGCTGGTCCCCGCCGCCAGCTCGATGTCCTGCGGGTACAGGTTGCGCCCGCGCAGGATGATCAGGTCCTTGGCGCGCCCCGTGATGAACAGGTGCCCGCCGTCCACGAACCCCAGGTCGCCCGTGCGCATGAAGGGGCCGTCCCCGTCCGCCAGGCGCGCGGCAAAGGTCTCCTCCGTGGCCTCGGGACGGTTCCAGTAGCCCTCCGCCACGTGCGGGCCCTGGACCCACACCTCGCCCACGGCGCCGGGGGCCAGGGGGGTGCGCGTGGCGGCATCCACCACCTCCACCCGTCCTGGATTCCACGCGAAGCCGCAGCCCACCAGCGGCGCCGCGTCCGGATCGTCCGCGGCCGCGGGGACGCCGCGGTCGCGCTCCAGGGCGTCCGTGCGAAAGGGGCGGATGACGGGCGGCTCGGCGGCGCTGCTCCCGCTCACGAAGAGCGTGGCTTCCGCCAGGCCGTAGCAGGGGTAGAAGGCGTCGCGGCGAAAGCCGCATTCGGCGAACGCGGCGGCGAAGCGCTCCAGCGTGGCCGCGCGCACGGGCTCCGCGCCGCAAAAGGCCACGCGCCACCGGCCCAGGTCCAGCGCCGCCTTTTCCTCGGCGGAGACGCGCTCCACGCACAGGTCGTAGGCGAAGTTGGGCCCGCCGCTGGTCTCCGCGCCGTAGCGCGACACGGCCTCCAGCCAGCGCGCGGGGCGCTGCAGAAAGGCCGCGGGCGACATCAGCACGCAGGTGCCGCCCATGTACAGCGGGTGCAGCAAGTTGCCGATGAGGCCCATGTCGTGGTACACGGGGAGCCATCCGGCCACCACCAGGCCTTCGCGGTGCCCAAAGGCGTCCCGCATCATCCCCTCGTTCACGAGGAGGTTGGCGTGGGTCACCCGCACGCCCTTGGGGGTGCTGGTGGAGCCGGAGGTGTACTGCAAAAAGGCCACGTCCCCCGGCGCCACGCCCGCGTCCACGAACGGCAGGTCGTCGTCCGCGCCGCCCAGCCCCGTGCCGTTCAACCCCATGGCGATCCAGCGCAGGCGGGCCAGCTCCGGGGCCGCGTCCGTGGTGCGGGTGAGCGTGGCGATCACCTCGTCCGTGGCCAGCACGGCGCGGGCACCGGCGTCCGCCACGATGGCGTGCAGCCGGTCCAGGTTGCGGTTGCCGCGGGGCGGATACACGGGCACGGCCACCGTCCCCGCGTACAGGCAGCCGAAGTACGCCGCCACGAAGGCCAGGCCGGGGGGAAAGAGCAGCAGCGCCCGCTCCCCGGCCAGTCCTTCGCCGCGCAGCCGCGCGGCGACGCGGCGCGCCTCGCGGTCCAGCTCGCCGTAGGTGAGCCGCTCCCCCTCCTCCTCCCCGTCCAGGAGAAAGATGCACGCCGTGCGCTCCGGGTGCAGCGCCGCGCGCTCCCGGAGCATCTCCACCAGCGTCCGGGGCGCGTTCATCCCTGCCCCGCCCCTACCTGCGCGGGGGGCGCGAAGCCTAGCGCCCCCGTGCAGAACGCCCGCCACTCGCCTCCCGCGTCCGGGAACACCACGTTCTCGTCCGCGAAGATGCCGTCCGTGACCGCGAAGTCTTCCTGCAGGTACAGCAGGTCGTCTTCCGCCAGCGCGCCCCGCGCAGCCCCGTCCCCGTCGGGACGGAGCTGCGCGGCGTCCGGACGCCAGCCGGGAAACGCGGCGAAGTCACGGGCGTAGTACGCCCGGCAGTAGTTGCCCATGCGCGCCATCGGAAACCGTCCTTCTCGTGTCGTGATGCGAGCGTCCGGCGACGGCCGCGGCCAATCAGGCCGTGGCCGTCCCGGCGGCTTCCATGGAGCGGCGCAGCGACAGGGGCCGCATGTCCGTCCACACTTCTTCGATCCAGGCCAGCACCTCGGCCTTGAGGCCCGGCGTGCCCACGGCCGTCCAGCCGGCCGGCAGCTCGCGGTCGGCGGGCCAGATGGAGTACTGCTCCTCGTGGTTCACGACGGCGGTGTAGATGGTCGTATCTTCGCGGTCCTGGTCAGACATCGGTTTCTCCGTTGTGGAGGGGGTACGATTTGCGCCCGGCCTCGGTGCCGGGGGCTGGAAACTCGTTTCGGTGGATCGGCTTCGGTCGCGGCCGCCCGAATCCACCGCGATTCGTCTCGGTCGATCGTGCATCGGCGGAGGTCACGTCCGGCACCTCCCGCGATGCGGTGCGCCCGGGCACGCCCCGCGTCCACCGGGGCCGTTCCCGCGCACGCACCGGCCACCCGATTTCACCGCGAGGCGGCTCCATCAAGTGGACGGATATCCAATTTACGTCGTATTATATCTGCACGAATGTAAAAGCGCAGCGCCGCCGCGTGAAGTGTTGATGCCGTCCCGGCACCCCCAGCGGCACGTAGCGGTCATTGCGCGCGCATCCTTCCGCCCGGGGTCCCCGGGATCCGGCGAAGGAGATCAACGCGGCTGGAAGGCGGCCCCGGAGGCTTCCGCGGCGACCCCGGCGAACGGGATCCCCCGGTCGTCGGCGAGCGAGTCCTGCACGGCGCGGATGAGGGCCGGGTACGCATCGAACGCCGCGCGGGCCGGCGCCAGCTCCAGCCGCTCGCGGTTGGTGTGCGCCAGCGCCTCCCGCCCCGGCGCGAAGCCGATGGTGGGCACCCCGTGCGTCCCGCAGGTGTGCCCCCCGTCCGTCCCGAACCGCCACGGGCGGATGGTCGGCGGGCGCCCCAGGGACGTCGCCAGCGCCCGCCGCGCCGCCTGCACCACCGGATGGTGGTCCGGCATGTGGAAGCCGGGGGTGAAGTTGCTGTGCTCGTCCGTCCACCCGGTCCAGGCCCGGTGCGTGGCGCGGCCGGGGATCACCTCCACGCGGATGCCGTCCACGGCGGGCACCCGTTGCGCCAGGAGCGCCCGCAGCTTGTCCACGGCCCGCGCCTCGCTCCACCCCGGAAGCACCCGCCAGTCCAGCGTCACGCGCACCCGGTCCGGGATCACGTTGCCGCTCCGGGGCCACGTCTCGATGGTCGTGGGCGCCAGCGTCGCGCGCCCCAGCACCGGGTCGTCCGGCTGCTCCTCCGCCAGCTCCAGCAGGGCGGCGAGGACGTGCGGCAGCACCTGGTTGGGGTTGCGCCCCCGCTCCGGCGTGCTGGCGTGCGCGGCCACGCCCAGGATCTCCACCGCCAGCTCCGCGTGGCCGCGGTGCCCCGTGCACAGGTCGCCGTCCGTGGACTCGCCCAGGATCACGGCCCCGGGGCGCAGGGGGGACGTGTCCATGTGGTGCATCATCCCCCAGCAGCCCTTTTCCTCGTACACGGAAAAGACCGTGAGCAGGTCGCCCGCGGGGCGCGCGTCCACGAACGCCGCGGCCGCATACACCTGCAGGGCCAGCGGCCCCTTGAGGTCCATGGCGCCGCGCCCGTGCAGACACCCGTCCGCCACGATCCCGCCGTAGGGAGGGTGCTCCCACCCCTCCTCGTCCCCCGCGTCCACGACGTCCATGTGGCAGGAGAGCATCACGGGCGGGGCGCCGTCCGTCCCCCGGATGCGCCCCACCACGTTCCCCGCGCGGTCCGTCTCCGCCTCGTCGTAGCCCAGGGCGCGCAGCTCGTCCACGATGCGCAGGGCCACGTCCCCCTCCTCCCCCGAGGGGCTGGGGATGCGGATGAGCTCCGCCGCAAAGGCGATCGCCCGCTCGAACGAAAGGTCATGTGCCATCGTCCCCCCCTAGCTCCGCCCGGCCGCGGCGGCCGGGCGCGGAGCGGCGGACGACACGGACGACACGGACGACACGGACGACTCGGCGGCGTCCGCCGTGGACGAGGACGAGGACGGGACGTCCTCCGCCCGCACGGCGGCCACGGCGTGGTCCAGGGCGCGCGCGCCCTCGCTCCAGCGGCGGGTGCGGTCGCGCAGGCGGTGCGCGGCGTCTTCCCACCCCGCGCGCAGCTCCGCCGTCACGCGCCGCAGCGAGGCCTCGGCCGGCCCGCCGCCGTACGCCGCCTCGCGGGCCACGGACGCGGGGTCCACCCACGCCGGGTCCGCCTCCAGCCCGTGGGCGCGGAACAGCCGGTCCGCCGCGTGCGCCAGCGATTCCCCGTCCGCGCTCGCCTCCGTCACCAGCCGCCCCACCTCGTGGTGCGCCTGGCGAAACGACATCCCCGTCCCCGTCACCAGCCGGTTGGCCAGCTCCGTCGCCGGGGTGAACCCCGCCACGGCGCGGCGGTGCATGCTTTCCGGCTGCGGCTCCGCCCCCGCGACCACCAGGCGGGCGATGAGGACGGCCTCCGTCACCTCGTCCAGGGTGCCCCAGAGCGGCTTGACCCCCTCCGTCCCCACGGCGACGGAGTTGCTGAACGGCGTGGCGTGCATGGCCATGGCCGCCGCCGTGAACGCCCCCAGCGGTGCTCCGCCCCTCCCCTTGACGTGCTCCAGCAGGAACGCGTTGCGCTTCTGCGGCATCATGGAGCTGCTGCCCACCAGCTGGTCGGGAAAGCGGACGAAGTCGAACTCCGCCGTGCTCCACAGCTGCAGGTCCGTCGCCAGGCGGCTGAGCGTCACGCCCAGCACGGACATCGCCGCCAGCAGGCGCAGGACGAGGTCGCGCGAGGCCACGGCGTCCAGCGAGTGCAGCACCCCCTCGCCAAAGCCCAGCAGCCGCGCCGTCCGCTCCGGGTCGATGGGGACGGTCGTCCCCCCCGCCGCGCCGGCGCCCAGCGGGCACCGGTCCAGCTCCGCCGCCGCGTCCTCCAGCCCCCGCAGGTCACGGGCGAGCGCCACGGCCACCCCGGCCAGGTAGTGGCCGTAGGTAACGGGGAGCGCCGCCTGGTAGTGCGTGTAGATGGGCATGGCCAGCGACGCGTGCCGTTCCGCGCGGCGGATGAGCACGGCCAGCAGCCGCAGGGTCTCGCGGACCAGGCGGCGGTACGCCGGGCGCAGCCGCAGCCGCAGCACCGTCGCGTTGATGTCGTTGCGCGAGCGGCCAATGTGCACGGCCCCGCCCGTTTCCTCCCCCAGCTGCGCCACGAGGTGGTTCTCGTAGAGGAGGTAGAGGCCGCGGGGCGCGGACAGCCCCCGGAGCGGCGCGTAGTCGTCCGCGATCAGCCCGTCCATCACCCCCAGCAGGCGCCGCCCGGCCTCGCGGGGCAGGATCCCCCGCTCCACCAGCATCACCAGGTGCGCGCGGTCGATCTGCAGGTAGTGCGGCAGCTCGTGCGCGATCCCCGCGTCCACGTCGTCGCCGAAGACGATGCGGCGCGCGCGAAAGTCCAGCGGCTTGCGAATCCGGCCCGTGTCCGACATCAAGCCACCCCGCCCGCCACCGCCAGGGGCTCTCCCGCGCCCGGCTCCGCCCCGTCCTCCGGCCCCGCGACGACGATGCGCACCGTGTCCCGGGCACGCTCCGCGGCGGCCGCGGCCGTCTCCGCCCGCTCCGCGTACGCCAGCACGTGGCCGATGCGGTCGCGGAAGTCGCCCTCGATGGTCAGCGCGTCGCCCGCCTTGCGGTACAGCGTCACGTCCTCCACGTGCGTCTGCCCCAGCGCCGCGCCCCGGCCCTGCACCTCCAGCAGCCGTCCCTCGCGCGGGGCGAAGAGAAAGCGGATGGAGGCGTGCCCCTGGCGCATGGCCGCCAGCCCCGGCGTGCGGCCCACCACCAGCCGCAGCGTCTCGCGGATCAGGTCGATCCCCTGCGCGTGCCGCACCAGCTCGGGGATGAAGCCGCCGGCCAGGCGGGGGTTCACCTCGATGGGATACGCCAGCCCGCCGTTCATCCGCAGCTCCCAGTGCAGCGGCCCCCATCCCAGCCCCAGCAGCGCCGTGCCGCGGGTCACCGTGTCCGTGAGCGCCGCCGCCACGTCGTCGGGCACGGCGGCGGGATAGTCGTGCCCGGCCTCCACGAAGAACGGGGGCTGCCCCAGGTGCTTGCGGGTGATGCCGATCACCCGGCCCGAGAACACCTCCACGGAGAACTCGTCCCCGGGGATGAGCGACTCCACCAGCGCCCGCGGCGCCTCGCCGTCGCCGGGGACGAAGAGCGAGGCGGCGTGCTCGCGCACCTCGTCCGCGCCGGCGCAGGCGCGCACGCCCACGCTGCCGCTGCCGCCCACGGGCTTCACCACGACGGGAAAGCCGATCTCCTCGGCCGCGGCCACGGCCTGCCCCGCGGAAACCACCACGCGGAACGCCGGCGCGGGAAGCCCGGCCGCGGCCAGCACCTCGCGCTGGCGCGACTTGTCGCGGGCGCCGCGCACCGACTCCGCGTCCGGCCCCGCCAGCCCGAAGCGCTTTGCCAGCGCCGCCGCCGTGGCGATGAAGTACTCCGAGCTGGAGGTGATCCCCGCCACCTCGGCCCCGCCCGCGAAGCGCTCCGAGATCAGCGCGTGCAGCGCCTCCTCGTCCCCCGTGGGGGTCTCGATCACCTCCGGGGCGCCCTCCTGCTGCAGGAACGCGTACTTCGCCGGGCGCGCCGTGACCAGGATGGGGCGGTACCCCATCCCCCGCGTCGTGTGTACGAACAGGCGTCCCGTTCCGCTCGTGTTGCTCTCGATGAAGAGCACCACCCCGCGGCTGCCGTTGGGGCTCATGCGGGCGCCAGCTCCAGGTTCGCGGCCGGGGTGCCCATCACCTCGCCGAACGTGCGGCGATCCCACCGGTAGAACGACCAGGGATCGTCGCCGTCGTGCGGGTGGTCCCACTCCACGGGCTCGCGGGGCGTCACGTCCAGCCGCAGCCCCTTCTCGTCCAGCCACGCGTCGTTGTGGACGGTCTCCTGGTAGCGGTACCCCTCGTCGGGAAAGATCACCGCCGTGAGCGAGTCCGGGTTGTTGCGGGCGTGGTGGTCCGCCACCAGGTAGGCCGCGCCGCTGGTGGGGCCCATGTACAGGGCGTGCTCGCGGTGCAGCTGGCGCGTGGCGCGGAACGCCTCGGCCGCGCCCACCCAGTGCACCAGGTCGAACGCCGTGTGGTCCACGTTGGCCGGCATGAGGCTGTTGCCCAGCCCGCGCAGCGCGCGCCCCGCTCCCGCGTCCGTCTGCCCGAAGAGCACGCTGCGGTGCGTGTCCACGCCGATGACGTGGAGCTCGGGAAGCACCAGCCGCAGGTACGACGAGATGCCGCACACCGAGCCGCCGGAGCCCACGGAGCCCACCAGGCAGTCGATGCCTCCCGCCGCGTGCGCCAGCTGCTCGGCGCAGGGGGCGTAGCTCCCCGGGTTGTGCGGGTTGGTGTACTGGCGGGGGCAAAAGCTCCCCGGGTTGCTGGCCAGGACCTTTTCCAGGATCTCCAGCCGCGCGCCCTGAAAGCCGCCCGAGGCGCCCGCCTCGCGGACGATGTGCACGTGGGCGCCCAGGTCTTCCAGCCGCCGCTGCAGGGGCGGCTCGATGGCGGGGTCGCTCACCAGCGTCAGGGGGTGGCCGTGCAGCCGGGCCACCATGGCCAGCGACAGGCCGAACGTCCCCGACGTGGTCTCGGCGATCAGGCCGCCGGGGCGCAGCTCGCCCTCTTCGTGCGCCTTGCGGATGATGAAGCGCGCCGGCAGCAGCTTCATCAGGGGAAACACGAGCCCGATCAGGTTCGGGCGAAGCCACACCATGCGCGGCAGCGCGATGGCGTCCACGTAGTTGGCGTTGATGATGGGGCCGCTCACGGGACCATCTCCGGATGGGTGGAAAGATCGGTGCAGAACTCCCCGGCGTCGCCCAGCCCCAGCGCCGCGATGCGCTCGCGGGCCTCGGCGATGCGGCCGACGGAATCCGACCCGGGCTCAAAGAGCAGGCCGGCCACGGTGCCGCTGTGGGCCACCTGGATGCCCAGGGCGCCAACCTCGCGCATCATCGTCAGCAGCTCGGGCATGAGGCGCTTGGGGCGGTGGCGCTGGTTCAGGCGGGTGCTGGCCGTGGCCACGTGCCCCAGGAGCGCGGGGTCGCGCTGCTCCACGGCGCGGCGCAGCAGCCCCAGGATCACGCGGTACGACTCCACCTCCCACGACGAGTACGGGATGGGCGGCAGGGACAGCGTGGCCACGCCGCGCTCCCCCTCGGTGTTGAAGCCCAGCACCCGCACGCGCGGCAGGGGCCCGCCCAGGTCCAGCATCAGGGTGCCGCGGCGCTGCGCAAAGAGGACGGCGCGGTCCGGGCCGTACATCAGCGAGTCC
>DATING010000274.1:0-6267 GCA_035474555.1 Longimicrobium sp.
AGGTCGCCCTGCTGCGCCGCGAGGTGAAGAGCCGTGACCCCCTCCCCGTGCGACGGACCGCCGAAGGTCGCCCGCTGGTTGGCGTCGGCGCCTTGGTCCAGCAGCCAGCCCGCCGTTTCTAGCCGCCCGCAGGATGCGGCCCAGAGCAGAGGGGTTCCCCGATAGGGGTCCGCATCGATTCGCGCGCCGCGCGCCAGGAGGAGGTTCAGGACCTCGACCCGGCCGCTCTTGCACGCCCACACCAGCGCCTCGTCCAGGATCTCCTGACGCTCATCGGACGGCTGCCAGACGGGGAAGCCGCTGTGCGGCCGATAAAAGCCGCGCCCTCTGGCGGCCTCAGGCTTGAGCGCGACGCCGGGCCTGAACAGGCTGTCCACGAGATCCGCGCGGCCAAGGCCCGCGGCCACGCGGAGATTCAGCGGCACGATCCCATGCTCCGCCAGCAGGTCGGCGGCTTCGCGATGTCCCCAGAACAGGGCGACCGCGAGGGGAGTCCCGCCTTCCCCGTGAGCTTCACGGTCGACGGCCGCGCCCGCGGCCAGCAGACGCGTGACGAGCTCCGGCCGGTTGGCGTACGCGGCCTGGTGCAGCGGCGTCCACCCCCGGTCGTTCGCAAGGTTCACGTCCGAGCCGGAGCCCGTCAGCAGCTCGAAGATCGCCTCGGCCGGAGGCGGGAGCGGCCCGCAGATCGAGCCCGCCAGGCTGACGGCCAGGTTCAGCAGCGTGTTGCCGTTGGTGCCGCGCGCCCGCAGCAGCTCCGGATGGTTGCGCGCGAGCGCGCGCAGCCGGGCGGCATCCGCCCGGCGCAGGGCTTCGAACGCCTGCATGAACGGCTCGTCCGCGATGCCCTTCGCGAGCGCGGCGACCCGCGCCGCGAGCTCGGCCCACGTGCGGAACCCGTGCTGCCGGGCGTAGAGGATGCGGGCCTCGTCGAGGGTGAACTCGGCGCTCCGGATCACCTCGTCCGAGGCACCGGCGAAGCGGGGATCCCACTCCCGAATCTGCGCCAGCGCGCCGGGGACCCCGGCCTCATGGGCACTCACGAGCCCCTGCGCTCGCTCTTCGTAGAAGCCGAGCTCCGCTACGAACAGGCGGGTGCGCCGGGCGGCCGCCTGGCCTTCGAGCTCCGCCTTCAGCCTGGGCCAGCTCATAAAGCCGTGCTCCCGCGCCACCACGAGCTGCGCATCGTGGAGCGCCCATGGGCCGGCACGTACGGACGCAGCCGGCCGGCCGGCGCACCGCGGGTGATGGCGCGAGAAGCGGTCGATGGCGTCGGAGTCGCCCGCGCGAACCGCATTGAGCAGCTCGCGAGCGCGCTTCTTCTGCTGTTCGAGATGGAGGCCAGCGGGGAGGGGGACTGCCGGATCGCCGGACGAGGACATAGCGCCTCCTTTCGTAACGCCTGATGTCCGCATGACAGGCAAAAGGAGGTGCGTGAGGTGGTGACCTGCGGCACCGAAGCAGATGGGCGCAGCCCTTTCCGCGGACCGGGCGCGTTCTGCACGCGCTGGGCTCAGATTATCGCGGCCGGCACGCGGGGTCAAGGCCGCGTTCCTTCCGGCGTGCGAGGCCGCCGGGCTGTGGACGGTGCTCTCGCGCATCTTCCCGAGAACGCTGCGTCCCGCGCCCTCTGCGCGCGCCACGGCTTCCGCGAAGTGGGCGTGTACGAGAAGCATGCGAAGCATGATGGTGTCTGGCGCGACGTGGTCACCGTGGAGCGGCTGCTGGTGTGAGGTCGGCCCCGGATGTTGACGTTTCGCGCGCGTGATCTTATCGTAAATCTACGATGAACGATAAACATGACCGGAGCGCCGTCGTGAAGTGCTGCCCCCCGCCCGTGCCGATTGACGAGAGCCGCGACCCCGACGAGGAGATCGCGGAGCTGGCGAAAGCCCTTGGCCACCCCATGCGCGTTCGCATCCTCCGTATCCTGCTGGAGCAGGAGGAGTGCATGTGCGGCCAGATCTGCGAGCAGCTTCCCATCGCGCAGTCTACCGTTTCGCAGCACCTGAAGGTGCTTCGCGAGGCGGGGCTGATCCACGGCGAGACCGACGGCCCGCGCACCTGCTACTGCGCGGATCCCATTCGCATCGAGCGCCTGCGCGTGCTGCTGGACCGCATGGCCGCGGCGCTCACCGCATCAACTCCGAGATGACCATGTCCGAGCTGCTGGTCTTCGACCCCGCCATGTGCTGCTCCACCGGTGTCTGCGGCCCCGAGGTAGACCCCGCACTCGTCCGCTTCGCCGCCGACCTAGAGTCGGTGAGCCGCGAGGGCGTCACGGTGCACCGCTTCAACCTGGGCAGCGAGCCACAGGCGTTCATGCGGAACGCCCTCGTGCGCGAGACGCTGCAGCGGGAGGGGACCGCCTGCCTGCCCCTCGTCGTGGCCGGCGGCGAGGTCGTATCGCGCGGCCGCTACCCCTCGCGCGAGGAGCTGGCCGGCTGGGCCGCGCAGGCGCCCGCCGCCGCATCCGGCGCCTCTGCGCCGGCGCTCGTCGGCATCGGGCAGCCGGCCGGCGGGTCCGCGCCCGGCTCGGGCTGCTGCTGAGGGCGTGCGGATGAACGCAGTGCAGCAGGCCCTCGGCGCCGCCACCCGGTTCCTCTTCTTCACCGGGAAGGGAGGCGTGGGCAAGACGTCCCACGCCTGCGCCACCGCCGTCGCGCTGGCGGACGCGGGGCACCAGGTCCTGCTGGTGAGCACCGACCCCGCCTCCAACCTCTCGGAAGTGCTGGACGTGCAGGTCGGCCCGGCCGCCGTGGAGGTCCGCGGCGTCCCCGGGCTGAGAGCGATGAACATCGACCCGGAAGCCTCCGCCGCCGCGCTCCGCGAGCGTGCGGTCGCACCCATGCGCGGCATCCTGCCGGACGACGCCGTCCGGCAGGTGGAGGAGCAGCTCTCGGGCGCCTGCACGGTGGAGGTCGCGGCTTTCGACGAGTTCGCCGCGCTGCTGGCGGACGAGGCCCGCGTGGGCGGGTACGACCACGTGGTCTTCGACACCGCGCCCACCGGACACACCCTGCGGCTCCTGCAACTCCCCGCCGCGTGGTCCGGCTTCCTGGAGGCGAACCCCCGCGGCGCCGGCTGCCTGGGCCCGCTCGGCCGGCAGGAGGGCCAGCGCGAGAGGTACGAGGCCGTGGTGGCGGCGCTCACGGATCCGGCGCGCACGACGGTCGTGCTGGTCAGCCGCCCGGAAGCCGGCGCGCTTGCCGAGGCCGAGCGCACCAGCGATGAGCTGCGCGAGCTCGGGCTCGCCAACCAGCGGCTCCTCCTGAACGGCGTCTTCCGCGCGAGCGGTCCGCAGGACGCCCTGGCCGCGGCGATCGAGCGCCGCGGCCGCGAGGCGATGGAGGCCCTCCCTGCGGGGCTTGCGGCCCTTCCCCGGGCCGAGGCCCCCCTGCGCCCCCACAACCTGGTCGGCGTCGCGGCGCTGCGCGCGCTGGCGCGAGACCCGGACGAGGCCGGGGCGCTCGTGCCCGGTACGGCCGCCTTCACCGCCGTCGACCTGCCGCCGCTCGCCGATCTCGCGGACGAGATCGAGCGGGCCGGGCACGGACTGGTGATGGTGATGGGGAAAGGCGGCGTGGGGAAGACCACCGTCGCGGCCGCACTCGCGGTGGAGCTGGCCGGGCGCGGCGTCCCGGTCCACCTCTCCACCACCGACCCGGCCGCCCACGTCGCCGAAACGCTCGGCGCCGAGGTCCCCGGGCTCAAGGTGAGCCGCATCGACCCCGCGGTGGAGACGCAAAGCTACATCGAGCGCGTGTTGGCCACGGCAGGCAAGGACCTGGACGCGGACGGGCGCGCGCTGCTGGAGGAGGATCTCCGCTCGCCCTGCACGGAGGAGGTGGCCGTCTTTCACGCCTTCTCCCGCATCGTGAACGAGGGGCGGCGCGGCGTGGTGATCCTCGACACGGCGCCCACCGGGCACACGCTCCTGCTGCTGGACGCGACCGGCGCCTACCACCGCGAGGTGCTCCGGACCTCGCGGCTGGACCCGGACCGGGTCGCCACGCCGATGATGCGCCTGCAGGACCCGGAGCACACGCGGGTCCTCGTCGTCACGCTGCCGGAAACCACGCCCGTGCTGGAGGCGGAGCGGCTCCAGGCCGACCTGCGGCGCGCGGGCATCGAGCCGTACGCCTGGGTGGTGAACCAGAGCCTGGCCGCGAGCCAGGTCTCCGACCCGCTCCTGGCGAGCCGTGCCGCGGCGGAGGTCCCGCTGATCCTGCGGGTCCGGGACGAGCTGGCGGCGCGCGCCGCCGTGGTCCCGGTGCTCGCGGAGGCGCCCATCGGCCCCGGCCGGCTGCGAGAGCTCGCCGCCGGCGGCGGGCAGGTCGCGAACACGTAAGCGAGACGCGAGGCGCAATCGGCGGTCGCGCAAACGACCAGCAGCCGCTCCGCTTCTTCTTCCTGAGCGCCAGGCCCGCGAGGAGCACGCCCGCGCCATCGCGGCCGCGACGCCCAGCCCGGCCTCTTACCTGATGGATCTGGAACTACGCCCTCACCGTGAGGATGCTCCGATGAAATACGCGCTGATCTCCGACATCCACGCCAACCTGCCTGCCTGCAAGGCCGTGCTGGAGCACATCGGTGCCCAGCCGGGGCTGGCCACCACGTACCACCTGGGCGACCTGGTGGGCTACGCGCCATGGCCCAACGAGACCGTCGCGCTGCTGCGCGAGTTCCGAGTGGACGGCATCGCCGGCAACTACGACTCCACGGTGGCCACCGACTACAAGCATTGCGGGTGCAAGTACGAGGACCCGCGCCAGGAGGAGCTCGCGCACCTCTCGTACGAGTGGACGCGAGCCCATGTCTCCAGGGAGACGAAGCGGTACCTGGCCGCGCTCCCCTTCCGGATGGACGTGCGCCCCCGCGGCGGGCACATCCCCGGCCCGCGCGTGATCCTGGTCCACGGCACCCCGACGCTCAACACGCTCTACTGGACCGAGGACCGCGACGACGCCTTCTGCCTGAAGATGGCCGAGCAGGCCGGCGCGCGCGCCGGCGACGTGATCTGCTTCGGCCACACGCACGTGCCGTGGCACCGCGAGGTGGAGGGCATCCACTTCGTCAACACCGGCTCGGTCGGCCGGCCGAAGGACGGCGACTGGCGCGCGGGCTACGTCCTGCTCGACATGGGCGGAGAGGCACCGCAGGTGGAGGTCGTGCGCGTGGAGTACGACCTGGAGGAGGCGATGGCCGGGATCCGACGGAGCGACCTCCCGGACGAATTCGCGGACTACCTGGCCGCTGGCGGCAAGCCGGTCCCCGCGACCACGTGAGCGGCAGACTCGGCAAGCGTGCGCTCGCGGAAGCCATCGGGACTTACTTCCTGGTGCTGGTCGGCCCCGGCGCGGCCATGGTGGATGCATACTCCGACGGGGCAGTCACGCACCCGGGCGTGGCGCTCTCCTTCGCCTTCGTCGTGCTGGCGATGATCTACGCGCTCGGCCACATCTCCGGCGCCCACATCAACCCGGCCGTAACCCTCGCCTTCTGGTCCGCCGGCCGCTTCCCCGCCCGCGATGTCGTACCGTACGTCGCCGCCCAGTGCGCCGGCGCGGTGGCGGCCTCCTTCACCATGGGCGCCGTGGTGGGACCGGTCGGCAGCTTCGGCGCAACAGTGCCTGCCGTGTCCGTCGGCGGCGCTTTCGCAGTGGAGTGGCTGCTCTCCTTCGTGCTGATGCTGGTGATCATGGCCGTCGCCACCGACGAGCGCGTGCCGCCCGGCTTCGCGGGAATCGCGGTGGGGCTCACGGTGGGCTTCTGCGCGATGGCGGGCGGGCCGCTGACCGGCGCGTCGATGAACCCCGCTCGCTCACTCGGGCCGGCCGTAGCGGGGGGCATCTGGGACGCGCACTGGGTCTACTGGGCGGCCCCGATCACCGGAATGCTCGTGGCGGTCCGCGTCTACGAGTTTCTCCGGCCGGCCGGGAGCGCGGCGGACTCAGCGGTGGGTCCGCTGGGCGTGGATGGACCGCTCCCACCCGCGTAAGGGGTGACGCGCCGCCCGCTCGGGCACCCCGGGGAGCCGGGGCTTTCCGTGGCCGGAGACGCGCCCTTCAGTTGGGGGCAAGGACGACCGGAACCCGGACGGTGGTCCGGTCCCAGCGGACAACGAGGTCGGCCGCGTTCGTGCCCGTCCGATCGAACCGGAGACTCAAGAGCTCCTCCACCTGTGTCCCTGACTCGGCGGGGACGGCAACGGACCCAATGTCGCGCGCCCGGACCGACTCGTCGATCGGCGTACCCCAACGTCTT
>DATING010000275.1:0-2061 GCA_035474555.1 Longimicrobium sp.
GCGATGCGCTTGATGGCGGCGAGGCGCGTGTCCCACTCGTGCGCCACGGCGGCCAGCCAGCGCGCGGTGGCGTCCAGCCGCTCGGGGCGCACGCTGAAGCGCACCTCGCGGCCGCTGCGCCGCCCGACGACCAGCCCGGCGCGGTCCAGCACGTTCAGGTGCTTGATGACGGCCGGCCGGCTCACGGGCAGCTCCGACGCCAGCGTGGTCGCCGTCCCATCCCCCCGCGCGGCGAGCAGGGACAGCACCTGCCACCGCGTCGGGTCCGCGAGCGCGGCGAAGACCTCGCCCGCCTCCGCGGCCGGCGCGGCGGCCTGTGCGCCCATCTTCATACCGCCACGCCGGATGCGTAGGCCACGAGCTCGTCCAACTCCGACTTCCAGCCGCCCGTGTTGCCCGCCGCGTACTTCGCCTGCTCCTCCGGCGAGATGTCCAGAGTGCGGAAGCCGCTTTCCACCACGCGCAGCCGCGTCTGGTCGCCATCGGCGGCGAGGATGAACTCCACGAGGGTCGAGTTTCCCTCGCGCACGGTCTCGTGGGCCGGCCGGGCCCAGCGGTAGGCGAACACGTGCGGCGGCTCCACGCGCTCCACCACCGCGTGCGAGACCCCGTGCTTGGCCCACGTGATCGTCATGGCGCCGCCGGGCCGCAGGTCGATCTCTGCCCCCGCATCGCCAAACCAGCTGCCCACGTGCTCCGCCTGCGTCACCACCGCCCACACCCGCTCGATGGGCGCCGCGACCATCACTTCGCGCTCGATCTGCTCCGGTACCATCTGCCAGCCTCCGAGAAAGGGTTGACCATCACGTGTAACCCAATGGTAACTCTTCCTGGCACGACGCGCAACCCTGCGGTTACACGTACTACCAGATCCCCCGATCCGGCCTTGTTTTCCTGAGGGAGCGCCCGCGCAGACCTTGCCCATTCGCCAGCCCACGGGCGCGACCGAAGGATCTACTGCGCAGGGCACAGAGCCAGCCAATGCGCCGGTTCTCTGCAAGGCACGCAAGATCCTTTGCTCGGCGCCCTGCTCCCTTGGCTGGCGGGGATCCGGCGGCGCCTCCCTCAGGAAGTCAATCGCTTTCCGGATTCGGTGTCCGGATGACAGGTGACCCGAATGACGAACGCCGACAGATGCACTCGGCATCCATCGGCGTTTCATCATCTTCCCCTCGCTCACCCGTTGGCCGAGCGTTGCGGACTGCTGGGTGGGAGCGATCCCGGTGACGGCGGCGCGGGCTTGGGGCGAAAGCCGGGTCCCCCCTCGCGGTAGTTGGAAGCGGGCTCGCCCGGATTCCCGAGGCTGGGAGTACGCGTGATGGGAGGCGCGGGCGTGGCTGGCGTACTCTCCGACATCCGCAGCGTCCTCCGGTGTGATGGGACGAATCGGGGGACCAGGTCGTACAGGTGCCGGTAGAGGGTGGGATCGCGATAGCAGTCGCGGATGCCGAGGATCAGCGACCGCATCGGCTCCGCGATGGGGTAGATGGCGCTGCTGAACGACATCGTGACCAGGTCCTCCTCGAACTGCCCTTCCGCGATCCCCACGGCCAGCAGGTCCAGCGCGTTCAGCAGCGCGAACAGGTCTCGCGCCCGCTCCGACTGGTCCGCGACCTCCGACCGGGAGAACGCCAGGCAGTCGGACGCGGCATCGTTCCAGTCGTGCCGGACGGCGTGGTCGAAGATCGCGCGCACTTCCAGGATGCGCTGGAACGTGTCCGTGCGGCGCGTCTGCCGCCGCGTGACGCGGAACTGGTAGACGGAATACAGCAGCGCGACGACCGCGGTCACCGTCGATGCAATGTCGCCGACGTCCATCCGTCCATCCCGTGGTGCGCGTTTCGTTGGCTGGATGCGGCCCGGGCGCAGGGGAAAGCCCGGGCCGCGAAATCACCTCACCGCGTCAGCAGCCCCGCATCCAGCACCAGTTGCGTGCCGGTCACGTAGCGGGCGCGGTCGCTGGCCAGGTACAGCACCGCCTCCGCCACGTCCTCCGGCTCGATCCAGGGGACCGGGAGCAGGTTGCCGGCGGAGGCCTCGGCGATCTGCTCGGCCGTCTTG
>DATING010000276.1:0-4821 GCA_035474555.1 Longimicrobium sp.
AGCCGCCCGCCTTGAGCACCGCCAGGATGGAGACGACCAGCTCCGCGCTCCGCTCCAGCAGCACGCCCACGCGCGCATCGAGCCCCACGCCCTCCCCGATCAGGAGGTTCGCCAGCCGGTTGGCCCGCGCGTCCAGCTCCCGGTACGTCAGCGACTCCTCGCCCCACACCAGCGCCACGGCGTCGGGCCGCTCGCGCACCTGCGCCTCGAACAGCTCGTGGATGCACACGTCCCGCGGGTACGCGCTCTCCGTGCGGTTCCACTCCTCCAGCACCTGCCGCGACTCCGCCTCCGGGATCAGGGGAAGGTCGGCCACGCGCCGCCCCTCGCCGGCCACCATGGCCCGCAGGGCGTTCTCCAGGTACCCGGTCCACCGCTCCACCGTCTCCCGCTCGAAGAGCGCCGCGGCGTACACCACGCCCCCGCGGATCCGGCCGCCGGACTCGCTCAGGGCGAGCGACAGGTCGTACTTGGCGGGGAGCTGCGGCTGCCAGTCCACCGGCCCCACGGTGAGCTCCGGCAGCTCCAGCGCGGTGCGGGGGGTGTTCTGCCAGACGAAGATCGCCTGGAAGAGCGGGCTGTGCGCCAGCGTGCGCGTGGGCTGCACCAGGTCCACCACCTGCTCGAACGGGATGTCCTGGTGCTGCTGGGCCCCCAGCACCCGCGCCTTGACCCGCGCCAGCACCTCCGGGACCGTCGCGCCCCCGGACAGGTCCAGCCGCAGGGCCAGCGTGTTGATGAAGAAGCCGATCAGCCCCTCGATCTCCCGCCGCCCCCGGTTGGCCGCCGGCGTGCCGACGACCACCTCGCCCTGGCCGGAGAGACGGCTCAGCACGGCCGCCCACCCCGCCAGCAGCGTCATGAAGAGCGTCGTCCCGTGCCGGCGGCTCAGCGCCTTGAGCGCCGCCGTCAGCTCCTCGTCCAGCTCGATCCCCACCGTGCCGCCGGCGAAGTCCTGCTGCGCGGGGCGCGGGCGGTCCAGCGGCACCTCCAGCCGGTCCGGCGCACCCGTGAGCGTCGCCTTCCAGTAGTCCGCCTGCCGCTGCAGCGCGTCCCCTTCCATCCAGCGCCGCTGCCACACGGCGTAGTCGGCGTACTGGATCTCCAGGGGCGGCAGGGGGTCGCCGGAGCCGCGCAGGAACGCCGTGTACAGCGTGCCCAGCTCGTGCAGCAGCACGCCCATGGACCACCCGTCCGAGACGATGTGGTGCATGCTGACGAGCAGCAGCTGGTCGTCCTCCGCCAGGCGGACGAGGCGGCCCCGGATCAGGGGCCCGCGCACCAGGTCGAACAGGGTCTCGGCCTCCTCGTCCATGATCCGGCGCACCTCCGCCGGCGCGTCCGGATGCCCCACCAGGTCGTCCTCACGCAGGGGGAACGCGCTCTCCTCCGCGGGGATGATCCGCTGCACCGGCTCGCCGGCCACCATGGCGAAGCTGGTGCGCAGCGCCTCGTGCCGGGCCACGATCCGGTCCAGGGCCCGGCGCAGGGCCTCGCCGTCCAGCCGTCCCGCCAGGCGCAGCCACTTGGGGACGTGGTACGCCGTCCCCGTCTCGCCCATCTGCTCCACGAACCACAGCCGCTGCTGCGCGAACGACAGCGGCAGCTCGTTCCCCCGCTCCACCGGCGCGATCATCGGCAGCTCCGACCGCGCGGCCTGCTCCAGGGCGCGCGCGAAGTCCGCCAGCACGGGCTTGAGGAAGATCTCCCCCAGCGGCACCTCCGCCTCCAGCACCTGCCGCACCCGCGACACCACCTGCACGGCGCGCAGCGAGTGCCCGCCCAGCTCGAAGAAGTGGTCCCGCCGCCCCACCCGCTCCACGCCCAGCACGTCGGCCCAGATCTCGGCCAGGGCCACCTCGGTCTCGCCCACCGGCGGCTCGTACACGGACGTCACGAACGCGTCGCTCTGCGGGTCCGGCAGCGCCTTGCGGTCCAGCTTGACGCTGGGGGTGAGCGGGAAGCTTTCCATCCGCACGAACGCGGCGGGGACCATGTAGTCCGGGAGCCGCTCCGCCAGGTGCGCCCGCAGGCCCGCCGGGTCCACCGCCTCGTCGCTCGTGTACCAGGCGATCAGCCGGTTCTCGCCGGTGGCGTCGGGGCGGGCCATCACGGCCGCCTCGCCCACCCGCGCGTGCTCGCGAAGGCGCGCCTCCACCTCGCCCAGCTCGATGCGGAAGCCGCGGATCTTGACCTGGAAGTCGTTGCGCCCCAGGAACTCGATCATCCCGTTCGCCAGCCAGCGGCCCAGGTCGCCGGTGCGGTACAGGCGCGCGCCGGGCTCCGCCGCGAACGGATCGGGGACGAAGCGCTCGGCCGTGAGCGCCGGGCGGTCCAGGTAGCCCCGCCCCACGCTGTCGCCGCCCACGTACATCTCGCCCACCACGCCCACGGGGACGGGGTTGCCGGCGGGGTCCAGCAGGTACATCCGCGAGTTGGCCGTCGGCCGCCCGATGGGGACCACCCGGCGCGCCTGCGCGGGGCCCAGGTCCGGCGCCATCATGGCGGTCGCCGCCTCGGAGGGGCCGTACAGGTGGTGCAGCCGCGTCCCCGGCACCCGCTCCAGGAACCGCGTCAGACCGGTGCCCGAGAACGACTCGCCGCCCACCAGCATCTGCCGCAGCCCCGCCATCAGCTCCAGCCGCGGGTGCTCCAGCAGCACCATGAGCAGGGAGCCGTTCAGGTTCACCATGGTGGCGCCCCCGTCGTGCATCACCTGCAGCAGGTAGTCGGGGTCCTTGTGGCCGCCGGGACGAGCCATCACCACCCGCGCGCCCACGCTCCAGGGAAGGAACAGCTCGCGGATGTGCCCGTCGAAGCTGAGCGACGTCTTGCACAGCAGCACGTCGTCCGCAGCCAGGTCCCAGGCGCGGGCGCCCCAGGCCAGCCGGTTCACCAGGCAGGCGTGGTGGTTCATCACCCCCTTGGGCCGCCCCGTGCTGCCGGAGGTGTAGATGACGTAGACCAGGTGGCCCGGCCGCACGTCCGTCACCGGGTTGGTGTCCGGCTGGCCGGCCCACGCCTCCGCGTCCGTCTCGAAGCGGATCACGGGGATGGCGCTGTCCTCCATCAGCCCGGCGACCAGCGCGTCGGGGACGCCGTGGGTCAGCAGGGCGGCGGGGGCGGCGTCCTCGACCATGTGGCGCAGACGGTCGGCCGGGTAGTCCGGGTCCAGCGGCACGTAGCAGCCGCCGGCCTTGACCACGGCCAGCAGCCCCACGGCCAGCTCCAGGCTCCGCTCCATGCAGATCCCCACGCGCACGTCCGGCCCCACGCCCAGCCCGGCCAGGTGGTGCGCCAGCCGGTTGGCACGCGCGTTCAGCTCCGCGAACGTCAGCGTCCCCTCTTCGGCAACCACCGCCACCGCGTCCGGCGTGCGCTCCACCTGCGCCTCCACCAGGTGGTGCGTGCACAGCTCCCGCGGGAACTCCGCCTCCGTCGCGTTCCACTCCACCAGCACCTGCTGCCGCTCCGCATCACCCAGCAGCCGCAGCTCCGACAGGCGCACGTCGGGCTCGGCGGCCACCTGCTCCAGCACCCGGCCCAGCTGTGCGAGCATCCGCCGGATCGTGCCCTCGTCGAACAGGTCCGTGCTGTAGCCAAGGGCGGCCTGCAGCCCCTGCCCGTCCTCGTCGAACACCATGTTCAGGTCGAACTTGGCGGTCTCGGAATCCGTGTACGCCGACTCGGTCCGCACCCCCGCCAGCCGGGGGCCGGCGCCCTCGGCCGCCGTGTGCAGCGAGAACAGCACCTGGAAGACGGGCGAGTGGCTCAGGCTGCGCTCCGGGTGCAGCTCGGCCACCAGCGTCTCGAACGGCAGCTCCTGGTGGTCGTACGCGCCCAGCGCCACCTCGCGCACCCGTCCCAGCAGCGCGCGAAAGCCCGGGTCCCCGGACAGGTCGGTCCGCAGCACCAGCGTGTTGATGAAGTAGCCGATCAGCGCCTCCATCTCGCTCCGCGTGCGCCCGGAGACCGGGCTCCCCACCACCACGTCCTCGCTGCCGCTGTACTTGGACAGCAGCACCTGGAACGCGGCCAGCAGCACCATGTACAGCGTGGCGCCCTCCCGCTGGGCCAGCGCCCGGAGACGCTCCACGACCCCGGCGGGAATCTCCATCCGCTCGCGCGCGCCCCGGTTGGACTGCACCGCGGGACGGGCCCGGTCCGTGGGCAGCTCCAGCAGCGCCGGCGCGCCCGCCAGCCGCTCCCGCCAGTAGGCGAGCTCCCGCTCCAGCGTGGCGCCCTGCAGGAGCGCGCGCTGCTGGACCGCGAAGTCGGCGAACCGCATCCGGGGCTCGGCGAGCGGCGATTCGCGCCCCTCCCGGTACGCCTCGTACAGCGCCGACAGCTCGCCGAAGAGCACGCCCATGCTCCACCCGTCGCTCACCGTGTGGTGCATCGACAGCACCAGCACGTGCTCCTCCGCGCCCAGCCGCAGCAGCACCGCGCGGAACAGCGGGCCCGACGCCAGGTTGAACGGCCGCTTGACCCACGCCGAGACCTGCCGCTCCACCTCCGCCGCCCGGCCTTCCTCGTCCCCGCCCGAGAGCTCCTGCACCGCCAGCGAAAAGCCGCTGAAGGGCGCGATCACCTGCACCGGCGTCCCGTCCCGCTCGGCGAACGTGGTGCGCAGCGGCTCATGACGGCGGACGATCTCCGCGAAGGCACGCTCGAGCACGGCAACGTCCAGTGCCCCGTGCAGCCGCACGCCCAGGTTGATGTTGTAGAACGGGCTGTCCGGCTGCAGGCGGTTCAGGAACCACAGCCCCTCCTGCGCAAAGGACACCGGCTCCACGCGCGTCTGGCCAAGCCGCTCGGCCA
>DATING010000277.1:0-3889 GCA_035474555.1 Longimicrobium sp.
GCGGACCGCTGCGAGATCTACACGGACGTGGACGGGGTATTTACCAGCGACCCGCGCCGCGTCCCGGAGGCACGCATCATCCGGCAGATCTCGCACGCGGAGATGGTGGAGATGGCCCAGAGCGGCGCGCAGGTGATGCACGCGCGTGCCGTGGACCTGGGCGCGCGGTTCGGCATGGACATCCGCGTGCTCTCGTCGTTCGTGGACGGACCGGAGAGCGACGATCCCAACCGGGGCACCCTGATCACGGAACATCCGATGGCGATGGAAGACCTGGTGGTGACGGGCATCGCGTCCACCCGCGGCTTTGCCAAGCTCATCCTGCGCGGCCTGCCGCCGGGAATGCGCACGCCCACGGACATGCTGGTGGCCTTGGCGGACGCCGGCGTGTCCGTGGACATGATCACGGAGGCGCCCGACGCGGACGGTCGCGTGATGCTGCAGCTCACGGTGCGCGAGGACGACCTGCCGCGCGCGCGGGAGATCGCGTCGGAGGTGGCGGGACGGCTGGGGGGCGGCGGCCCGGCGGAGGAGCGCGGCGGCCTGTCGCGCATCGCCCTGGTGGGGAGCGGGATGAGCGGTCGGCCGGGCGTGTACGCGCAGGCCTACCGCACGCTGATGGACGCGGGGGTGGAGGTGGAGGCGGTCTCCACGTCCAGCATCTCCATCACGCTTCTGGTGCCGCAGCAGGGCGAGGACGCGGCGCTGCGGGCGCTGCACGCGGGATTTTCGCTCGGCCAGCAGGCGGACGCGCCGGCCGTCGCCACGGCCGTCTGAGGGGGAGATACCGATGCACGTCGCACTGCTGGGCGCCACGGGCGCCGTGGGCCGCACCATGCTGCAGGTGCTCGCCGAGCGCCGGCTGCCCGTAGACCGGCTTACGCTGCTGGCTTCGGAGCGCTCCGCGGGGCGGATGATCGAGTGGGGCGGCCGGGCGTGGGAGTGCCGGGTGGCAGAGCCGGGCGTCTTTCGCGACGTGGACTTCGCCCTCTTTTCCGCCGGTGCGGACCGGTCCAGGGAGTGGGGGCCCGTGGCGGCGTCCGAGGGCGCGATCGTGGTGGATAACTCGTCCGCGTTCCGCATGGACCCGCAGGTGCCGCTGGTGGTGCCGGAGGTGAACGCGGTTGCGGCGGCGGACCGGCCGAAGGGGATCATCGCCAACCCCAACTGCTCCACCATCCAGATGGTGGTGGCGCTGGAGGCCATCCGCCGGACGGCGGGGCTGGTGCGCGTGGTGGCATCCAGCTACCAGTCCGTCAGCGGGGCTGGGGAGACGGGGCGCGACGCGCTGCGGGCGGAGGCGGAGCGCGGGGTGGCGGAGGGCTCGCCGTTCGCGCGGCCCATCGCCGGCAACGTCATTCCGCAGATCGGCGACTTCGACGGGGAGGGGTGGACGGGGGAGGAGCGCAAGATGATCCTGGAGACGCGCAAGATCCTCTCGCTCCCCGACCTGCCCGTGGCGGCCACGTGCGTGCGCGTGCCCGTGGACGTGGGCCACTCCGTGCAGGTGATGGCGGAGACGGAGCGTGAGATCAGCGTCGAAGAGGCGCGTGCGGCGCTGGCGGGGTTCCCGGGGGTGATCGTGGCGGACGGGCCGGCGGACTACCCCACGCCGCGCGAGACGGCGGGGCGCGACGAGGTATTCGTGGGGCGCATCCGCAAGGATCCGTACCTGCCGCGCACGCTGCACCTGTGGGTGGTGGCGGACAACCTGCGCAAGGGCGCGGCGACCAACGCCGTGCAGATCGTGGAGGAGCTTTCCGGTGCCTAGACGGCGGCGCGGGGGCGGCGCCCGCATGCGGGCGACGATCGAGACCAGCGCCGGCGGGGTCATCTACCGCTGGCGCGAGGGCCGCGCGCACGTGCTGCTCATCCGCGACGCATACCAGCACTGGGGCTTCCCCAAGGGGCACGTGGAGGCCAGCGAGAGCGCGGCCGACGCGGCGCTCCGCGAGGTGCAGGAGGAGACGGGGCTGTGCGAGCTGCGGCTGGACCAGCGGCTGCGGACCATCGACTGGTTCTTTCGCTTTCGCGGCAAGCTCATCCACAAGTACTGCCACTTCTACCTGATCGAATCCCCCGAGGGCGAGACCTGCCCGCAAAAGGAGGAGGGGATCACGGAGTGCATCTGGCTCCCCCTGGACGAGGCGATCGAGTCCATCTCCTACGACAACGCCCGCGAGGTGCTGATGCTGGCCGCGGACGCGCTCATCGGTGCGCTGGACGGGCCCCGGGAGCGAACGGAGCGTGGCGAGTGCATGGAGGCGGCCATCGCCGCGATGCACGTGCGGGAGGTCGGGGGGCCGGATCCAGCCTGAGCGGCTAAAGCCGCCGCAACAACTGCGGAAAGCCCCACAAACTGCGTGGGGCTTCAACTGCGTAAGGGCAACATCACACGATCTTCCACCCGCTCGAACCCGCCCGCGCCGGATCAACCCGAAGCACCATCCACCATGCACGTTCTCCGCCGATTCCTCGCCCTGATCGCCTGCGCCGCGTCGGTCGCGGCGTGCGGGGGCGATGGCGGGCGGGGTGAGGCGGAGAAGGCGGATGCGGCGGTGGGTGCGCGCAACACGCCGTTGCCGGACTCGGCGTTCGCGGTGGACTTGAGCACGCCGGACCGGGCGCTTCGCACGTACTGGCACCTGCGGTCCATGGCGGATACCATCGGCCAGCCGGTGGATACGGCGGCGGTGCGGTTCCAGAACTGGCAGCGGGCGGACAGCGTGCTCGCGCGCATCTACGGCGGCGATGCGCTCGCGGAGTACCGGCGGACGCACAAGGCTTCGGTCCGGCAGCAGTACGCGCGCGAGATCCTGCAGGTGGAGCCGCAGTCGGAGACGCGCGCCACGGTGCTGGCGCGCATCCGCAACGTCACGCCCGTGCCCCCCGGCGCCGCCCTGGACCCCTTCACCGCCCGCCGCCGCGCCGAGGGCGACGTGTACCGCTACGTCTTCGAGCGCGACTCCGCCGGGTGGAAGCTGGTGCAGGTGCTCACCAAGTCGTATCCCGGCGACATGACGTGGCGCCCCTACTTCCAGCCGGAGGACCGGACGGTCCCCACCTGGACCTATCCCTGACGCCTGGATTCCGCATGGCCGACTACGACAAGTACCTCGCGGGGATGGACCTGGAGGGTCTCCAGGCCGGCGCCCGGGAGGTGCTCATCGCCCTCGGGCAGTTCCAGGATGGAGAGCCGATCGACCAGTCCTGCCCCCACTGCGCGCAGCCGATCTCCGTGGAGGGGATCATCCCCGACGGGCAGCGCGAGCCGACGGTCTGGCTGACCCGCTGTCCCTGCGGGATGTGCAGCGGGACCTTCCGCGGCGTGTGAGATGGATCCGGTGGACCCTGGCCACGTATCCATCAGGATCCACGGCCGTTTCTCCCTCCCCCACGCAGTTTGTGGGGGAGGGTCGGGGAGGGGGGCGCCCGCCCCGCGCGCAGAGCTCACCCATCGGGTCCGATCATCGATCCGCTCGGGGATGCGCCAGGGGCACAAACGCGGCGAGGCCGCCCCGGAGTGCGGGGCGGCCTCGCTGCCGTCAGGGAGCCAGGATCAGGCGCGGGGGCCGCGCCGGGCCTGGAGCTGGCGGTAGGCCATCATCCCCAGCGGCAGCGCCCAGCTGGCCGTGTTCATGGCCCGCACGCCGCGGCGCGCCATGGGGCTGCGCGGGGCCAGGCGGTTCATGGCCCAGGTGGCGGCACCCATCATGGCGACGCTCTTCACGCTGCGACGGCCCGGGATCATCATTCGGATCAGGCTGTTCATGGCGGTTCGCCTCCGGTTGCGGTTAAGTGATTGCCTGCGGTGGGGTTATGCACGATCGGTGCCGCCGTGTGTAGTGGGGCGCCCCTGGCCCTCCCGCTGTCCACGCGCTACTCTGGG
>DATING010000278.1:0-1573 GCA_035474555.1 Longimicrobium sp.
CGCGGATCTTCACCTGGTCGTCCAGGCGGCCCATGAACTCCAGCTTCCCCTCGGCCCGCCAGCGCGCCCGGTCGCCGGTGCGGTACATCCGCCCGCCGGGCTCCGCCGCGAACGGGTCCGGGACGAAGCGCTCGGCCGTCAGCCCCGGCCGCCCCAGGTAGCCGCGCACCACACCCTCACCCCCAATGCACAGCTCGCCGGGGACGCCCGCCGGGAGCGGCTCGCCCGCCGGGTCCAGCACGTAGGCCCGCGCGTTCGGGATCGGCTTGCCGATCAGCACCGTGGGCGCGTCCTCCGCCACCTCCTCCACCACCTCCAGCGTGCACCACACGGTCGCCTCCGTCGGCCCGTACTCGTGCAGCACGTGCCCCGGCCGCCCGGAGCGCAGCATCCGGCGCACGCTCTCGGTCCCCACGGCCTCCGCCCCGAAGACCAGCTGGTCCAGGCTCGCGTAGACATCCACCTGCTCCCGCACGTGCTGGCTGAACAGCGCCGCCGTCTGGTACAGCGTGGTGATCCGCTGCTCGCGCAGCGCCCGGCCCAGCGCCGGCGCCGACAGCAGCACGTCGCGGTCGATGCCCACCAGCGTGGCCCCGTTCAGCAGCGCGCCCCAGATCTCGAAGACTGCCGCGTCGAAGCTCACGTTCGACGCCTGCGCGACCCGGTCTCCGGGCGCCATCCGCATGTACTCGATGACGCACGCCAGCTGCACCACCTCACGGTGGGCCATCATCACGCCCTTGGGCCGCCCCGTGCTCCCGCTGGTGTAGAAGACGTAGGCCAGGTTCCCCGCCCCCGCGCCGTTCCGCGGCGGATGGACCGGGCACCCCGCCACCCCGTCGGCAGCCTGGTCCAGGCAGACGACGCGCAGCGACTGCCCGGTCTCCGCGGGCACCAGCTCGCTCCGGCTCACGAGCACCCGCGCGCCGCTGTCGGCCAGCATGAGCTCCATCCGCTCGGCCGGGTAGCTGGTGTCCACGGGGACGCAGCAGCCGCCCGCCTTGAGCACGCCCAGCGTGGCGACCACGTTTTCCAGGCTCCGCTCCAGCCGCAGCCCCACGCGGCTCTCCGGCCCCACGCCCAGCCCGGCCAGGTGGTGCGCCAGCTGGTTCGCGCGCGCGTCCAGCTCCCGGTACGTCATCTCCTCCGCGCCCCACACCAGCGCCACCGCGTCCGGCGTGCGCTCGGCCTGCGCCTGGAAGAGCTGGTGGATGCACGCCTCCCGCGGGAACGGCCGCTCCGTTCGGTTCCACTCCACGACGACCTGGGCGCGCTCCTCCGGCCCCGCGAGCGCCAGGCGCGAGAGCCGCACATCCGCGTCCGAGGCGACCTGCTCCAGCACCCGCTCCAGGTGCCCCACCATGCGCTGGATGGTGTCCCGCTCGAACAGGTCCGTGCTGTAGTTCAGCGCGCCACGCAGGCCGCGCGAGGTCGCCGCCAGACCCAGGGTGAGATCGAACTTGGCGACCGCGAGCTCCGCCCTGGCTCCGGCTCCGGCTCCGCTCACGTTCAGCCCCGACAGGGCGCCGCCACCGCCCCCGGCGTTCTGCAGGGTGAACATCACCTGGAAGAG
>DATING010000279.1:0-2169 GCA_035474555.1 Longimicrobium sp.
TCGCCCCGCCGCCGTGCTTCCGCCGCCAGTCCGCACCGGCTATCTTGGCCCATCGTCCTCCCCCGCCCCGCCCATTCCGCGGCGGTGGCATTTGACCCGAGCTTTTCCCATCCATGTTCGCACCTTCAATCCGGCGCGCACCGTCGCGCCTCCTCTTCGCATACCTGCTGGCGGCGGCGCTGCTCCCGTCCTCGCTCGCCGCGCAGGCCGCCCCCTCCGCGGACGAGGCCGCCACGGCGCGGTACATGGAGCGCGCGCGGAGCAACCCGGCCGCGCTGGGCATCTTTCTTCGCGAGATGCCCAAGGGTGGCGACCTGCACAGCCACCTGTCCGGCGCCGTGTACGCGGAAAGCTACCTGCGCTGGGCGGCGGAGGACGGCCTGTGCGTGTACGTGCCGCGGCAGGCGATCCTGGCGGACGCCTGCCCCGTCGTGGCCGATTCGCTGCGCCCCGCCGCGCAGATCGCGGACACGTCGGCGCTGTACAACGCGCTGGTGGATGCGTTCTCCATGCGCCACTGGACGCCCGCGCAGGGGAGCGGGCACGACCGCTTCTTCTCCACCTTCGGCCGCTTCAACTCCACGGACCGCCGCACGGGTGACGGGCTGGCGGAGGTGCAGCAGCGCGCCGTGCGGGGCGGCGTGCGCTACCTGGAGCTGATGTTCACCCCCGACCGCCGCGCCGCGCGCGACTTGGGCACCGCGGCTGGATGGACGGGCGACTTTGGGCGGATGCGCGACACGCTGCTGGCGCTGGGGCTGCGCGACGTGGTGCGCCGCTCCCGCGCGCGCATCGACAGCGTGGAGGCGCGCCGCGACACCGTGCTGGCCTGCGGCACCCCGCGCGCGGACGCGGGGTGCGAGGCGACGGTGCGCTGGCTGTACCAGGTGAGCCGCGGCAACCCGCCGGAGCAGGTGTTCGCGCAGATCTTCACGGGATTCCTGCTGGCGGAGGCGGACCCGCGCGTGGTGGGCCTGAACCTGGTGCAGCCGGAGGACGGGGCCCGCTCCATGAGCGACTACTCGCTGCAGATGCGCATGATCCAGTTCCTGCGCCGCGAGCACCCCGGCGTGCGCGTGACGCTGCACGCGGGCGAGCTGTGGCGCGGCATGGTGCCGGACGAGGGACTCAAGTTCCACGTGCGCGAGGCCGTGCGCGTGGCGGGGGCCAGCCGCATCGGGCACGGCGTGGACGTGATGATGGAGGACAGCGCGCAGGAGCTGCTGGCGGAGATGGCGCGCGACGGGGTGATGGTGGAGATCAACCTCACCAGCAACGACGTGATCCTGGGCGTGCGCGGCGCCGATCACCCGCTGCGCGCCTACCGCGCCGCCGGCGTGCCCGTGGCGCTCTCCACGGACGACGAGGGCGTGGCGCGGTCGGAGATGAGCCGCGAGTACCTGCGCGCCGTGCAGGACCAGGGGCTGGACTACCCCGCGCTCAAGGCGATGGCGCGCACGTCGCTGCAGCACGCCTTCGTGAACGGCGACCCACTGTGGCGCGACCTGCCGGGGGGCCGCATGGCCGCCGCGTGCGCGCCCGCCGCCGGCGGGATGGACGGCGCCCGCTGCCGCCGCTTCGTGGCGCGGAGCCCCAAGGCCCGCCTGCAGGTGGAGCTGGAGCGCGACTTCGCCTCCTTCGAGCGCCGCGTGGCCGAGGCGGAGCGCCAGTCCCGCTGAGTGTCACCGGTCCGGGCAGAAACGAAGAGGGGCGCCCAGCGGCGCCCCTCTTTGCGTGCGGCGGAATCTCCTGACGGAAGCCAGCCGAGGTGTACTGCGACGGCGTGCGGCACGAGCCGTCGGCGAAGGCCGACATCACGTTTCCGGTGCCGCGATTTCAATCGCCGGGGACGGATGCCGGCTCCCATTGGAGCAGATCGCCATCCGTAGATTCCCATCATCCATCCCTCCGATTTCGAAATACGGGCAAACCCGTTGACAGGATCCAATCCGCGCACTATCATTACGGGAGACCCCGTATTTGGAGGATACCCGATGGCCGTGCCCCGGTTGACCCCGCGTGAGCTGGACGTGATGAGCATCCTGTGGCGGCTGGAATCCGGCACCGTGACGGAGGTGCAGCGGCAGCTGTCGGACCGGCTGGCGTACACCACTGTGCTGTGGGTGCTGCAGACGCTGGAGGAAAAGGGCTACGTGCGCCACGAGAAGG
>DATING010000280.1:0-6704 GCA_035474555.1 Longimicrobium sp.
GGCGTCGGAGGCGGCGTGCACGGCCATGCGGAACCCGCGGGCGCTCGCGGCGGGGACGGTGAACGTGCCCTCGCCCTTCTTCTGCCCGTAGACCGCATCGTACAGCGACAGGCGCAGCGTGGTGCCCGTCAGGCTGCCCTCCAGCACCCAGTCCGCGCCGCGCTGGCTCCACGCCTCCAGGTCCAGCGGCTGCCCAGCGCGATGGCCGGTGGCCTCCGCCATCTCGAAGCGGTCGCTGAACTGGAGGTCCTGCCGCAGGATGCCCGCGATCTCCGTCCCCGCCCCGCCCGCGATGGGCAGGACGACGAAGCCGGACGCCCGCTGCGTCTCGTACTGCGCGCGCAGGCGGACGACGACGCTGTCCTGCGCCGCGGCGGGCACGGCCGCGAACACGACGGAAACGGCCAGGAGCACGGCGAACGCGCGCGGGGCGCGGAAGATCGAAAGTGTCACGCTTGTCTCAGCACTCATCTGGAGGACAGCTCTACGCACCATCTCCACCGCCGCGGATCGAACACGGCCGGGAGCGGGCCGAACGCGCGGCGGCTCCCCGCGGCCTCGACCGCCTCCATCATCGCAAGGCGGAACATCGCGCTGCCGCCGCGCACCCGCTGCGCCTGGATGTCCGTCACGCCGCCGTCGCGCTGGATGCGGAAGCACACTACGCCTGCGGCATCCGCGGCCCCTGCCGGAGGGTGGAAGAAGCGCCTCACCTCAGAGACCACTCGCTCGCAGTAGCCGGCGACGGGACAGGGTTTGGCTCCCACGCCGACGCTGTCCACGCTCACGCTGTCCCCCTGCGGGGGCACGGCGACGCTGTCCTGCGCCGCGGCCGGGATGGCGGCGAACGCCGCAGACAGCGCCAGCAGCGCTGCGATCGCGCACGCCGCGCGCAGGGTCGCTGCTTTCACACCGCGCGTGAAGGTCATCGCGGGGACAGCTCCACGCACCACCTCCACCGCTGCGGATCGAACGCGCCGGGGAGCGTGCCGAACGCGCGGCGGCTCCCCGCGGCCTCGGCCGCCTCCATCATCGCCAGGCGGAACGCCGCGCCGCCGCCGCCGCGCACCCGCTGCGCCTGGATGTCCGTGACGGTGCCGTCGCGCTGGATGCGGAAGCACACCTCTCCGCGGGCGCCCGCGTTGTCCGGCGGCGCGCGGAAGTAGCGCTGCACCTGCAGGGTCACGCGCTCGCAGTAGCCGGCCACGGGGCAGGGCTCGCCTTCCTGGTGGATGTTGAGCCCCTCGCCGCCCGGGCTGTTGGCCTGCGGATTGGATCCCGTGGCCGGCGCGGTGCTCGTGCCGTCGCCGCGCGTCCGCGTGGAGCCGGTGCCGCTTCCGCCCGTGGTGCTCGATCCGCCCGTGGGCCGGTTCTTCTCCGGCGTCGCCGTGGGACGGTTCGTCGCCGGCCGGTTGGTGCCCGTCGCCGGAGACGCGGGACGGTTCTTCTCCGGCGTGGCCGCGGGACGATTCGTCGGCGGCGTCGCCGGACGGTTCTTCTCGGGCGCCGGCGTGGGCGGACGGGGCGTGCTCGGGCGCGGCGTGGGGCGCTCCGGCGGCGTCCTTCTAGGCTCGGGGGCCTTCGCAGGTTCCTTCGGCTCCGCTTTCGGCTCGGCTTTGGGGGGCGCGGGGTCCGGCTCGGGCGCGGGATCGGGCTCCGGGGCCGCGGGGGTCTCCGCGGCGGGCGCGGGGGACGCGGCGGGGCCGGGCTCCTGGTTGCTGAGCGCTTCGGTCGGCGGCGCACCCGCCACGTTGGGCGGCGGGGAGACGATGTCGACGGCGTAGATCTTGGTCTTGGGCGGCTCCGGCGCCTTGTCCCCGGAAAACGCGAGCAGGGCGACGACGGCGCCGTGCAGCACCACCGACGCCATCACGGGCCCCGACTCCCATCGCCGCTCGCGCCGCCGCCGGATCATCCCGTCAGCTCCCGGCCTTCTCGTCTTCGGCGATCAGCCCCACGCTGGCCACGTCCGCGGCCTTCATGGCGCCCAGCACCCGGATCACGCTCCCGTACGGCACCGCCTCGTCCGCGCGCAGGTACACGCTGGACGCGCCCTTCTCCTTGACCAGCGCGGGGAACATGGTGTCGAACTGCTCCCAGTCCACCCGCGCGGATCCGACGAAGATCTGCCCCGTCCTGTCGACCGAGACGATGAGCCCGTCCGCCGAGGGGACGGATTCCGTGCGCGCGCGCGGCACCTTCACCTCCACCCCGCCCTGCATCATGGGCGCGGTGATCATGAAGATCACGAGCAGCGTCAGGACCACGTCCACCAGCGAGGTGACGTTGATTTCGGCGCTGTAGCCCAGCTCGGCGCGGTTGCGGCGGCGCGGCACCTAGATCCTTCCTTCGCGGGCCAGCGCACCGATGAGCTCGCTGCTGATGCCCTCCAACTCGCCCGTAAAGCGGTTGAGCTTGGACGTGAGCCAGTTGTACGCCATGGCCGCGGGGATCGCCACCACCAGCCCGCCCGCCGTGGCCACCAGCGCCTCCGCGATCCCTGGCGCCACCACGGTGATGCTGCTGGACCCGGACGCGGCCACGCCCAGGAACGAGTTCATCACCCCCAGCACCGTCCCCAGCAGCCCCAGCAGCGGCCCGGCTGCGGCGGCGATCGCCAGCCAGCTCAGCCCCCGCGCCATCTCGTCGCGCTCCTCGCCCTCCTCCTTCTCCAGCACGATGCGCAGCACCTCCAGCTGCGCGGGCGACAGCCCCCGCACGTCCGAGCCCGCCCGCGCCGCGCCGGGCCGCAGCTCCGTGAAGAAGCCCATCCCCCGCTTGAACAGGCGCGTGAAGGGCGAATCGCCCAGGCCGCGCACCCAGGTGTACGCCTCGTCCAGGTGCTCCGCGGCCTGCACGCGGTCCAGGAACTGGTCCGCCTCGCGGTGCATCCGCCGGAACTGCACCGTCTTCCAGACGATGATGGCCCACGAGCCGATGGACATCAACGCCAGCAGCGCCATGATGATCTTGGTGCTGGGCGTGCCCTCGGCGATCATCCGCCACGCCTCGGCGAACTCGTTTCCGCTGTGCTGCTGCATCATCCGGGAATCGGGATTGTCATTCGCCGGGCTCGCGCGGCCCGCCGTCCAGCTCGAAGAGGTAGCGCACGGTGTCCAGCACCCCCGTGCCGCGCCCGTTGCCGGCCGCCTGGCGCAGGCGGGCCGTGGGCGCGTGCAGGACCTTGTTCACCAGCGACCGCGTCAGGGCGTCGATGGCCAGCTGGTCCTCGGGGGAAAGGTGGGAGAGCGCCTTGAGCGCCCGGTCCAGCTCCGCCTGCCGCACGGCCTCGCCGCGGTCGCGCAGGGCGCGGATGGTGGGCACCACGGCCAGCCCGCTGTACCAGGCCCAGTAGTCATCCACCCCGCGCAGGACGATCTGTTCCGCCGCGGGGAGCTCCGACCGCCGCCGGCCCAGGTTCGCGTCCACGATCCCCTGAAGGTCGTCGATGTTGTACAGGAACACGTTGGGCTCGTCACCCACGGCCGCTTCCACGTCCCGCGGAATGGCGATGTCGATGATGCACAGCGGCTTGCGGGGCCCGTGCGGCAGCGCCGAGCGCATCCGCTCCACGGTCAGCACGGGATGCGGCGCCGCCGTGGAGCAGATGACGATGTCCACCTCCGGCAGCGCCTTCGCGAAGTCCTCCCAGTGGATGGCCTCGCCCCCCAGCCGCTCCGCCAGCTCCCGGGCGCGCTCGTACGTACGGTTGGCCACGATCGCCGTCCGCACGCCTTCGCCCCGCAGGCACTCCATCGTCACCTCGCTCATCTCCCCCGCGCCCAGCACCAGCGCGCGGCGGCCCTTGAGCGAGCCGAAGATCTTCTTGGACAGGTCCACGGCGGCGGAAGAGACGGACGCCGCCCCGATCCCCAGCCCCGTCTCGCTGCGCACCTTCCCCCCGACGGAGAACGCGGTCTGGAAGAGGCGGTGCAGCGCCTGGCCGACGACGGGGCCGTCCTGGCCGGAGACTTCGCGCGCGGTGGCGTACGCCTCCTTGACCTGCCCCTGGATCTGCGGCTCGCCCAGGATCATGGAGTCCAGCCCGGACGCCACGCGGAACAGGTGCTCGGCCGCCTGCCGGTCGCGGTGCTCGTAGAAATAGCGCGCGCCCTCGTTCCCCGCCGCGTCAATGCGGGCGGAAAGAAGGGCGCGCGCGTGGTCCACCCCGTCCGAGCCGTCCGGGAGGGAGAGGTACACTTCCGTCCGGTTGCAGGTGGAAAGCACCACCGCCTCCGAACCGTCCGCCGACAGCTCCATGAGCGCGCCCGGGACTTCGGTCCGCCCAAAGGCGAACCGCTCCCGGAGCTCGATGGGCGCCGTGCGGTGGCTTGCTCCTACGACTGCGAGAGGCATCGTGTGATGGCCTGCTCCACGTCCTCGTCCCGTCCCGCGACCGCCAGGTCCAGGAACTCGGGGGTGATCAGCTCGAACCAGAAGGCGCGCCGCCGACCCTCGTCGTCGGCCCAGCGCGCCTGCACGTCCGCGCGAACGTCCGCCAGCCGGCGCGCCGCCCGCCCCAGCCCGGGGGTCACGACGCCCGCCTCCAGCCGCTCGCGAAGGCGCCGCGCCAGCAGCGGCGACGCGCCCCCGGTGGAAAACGCCACGACCACGTCGTCGCGCCGCAGGTGCGAGGGCACGTGAAAGTCCGATTCCCCGCCCTCGTCCGCGCGCGACACCAGCGCCCCGCCCGCACGCCCGTCGTCCGCGACCCACTGGTTCACGTCCGCCCGGTCCGTCGCGGCAAAGACGAGGCGGAACATCGCCGCGTCCCCCGTGCGGTACGCCCGCGCGTGCCACACCAGCCCGCCGCCCTCGATCATCCCCCGCAGCGCGTCCGTCACGGCGGGGGAGACCACCTCCGGGCGGCCGCCGGCTTCCACCAGCCCCGCCACCTTGCGCGTGGCCACGGCCCCGCCCCCGACGACGAGGATGCGCAGCCGGGCCAGGTCCAGCATCACGGGATACGCGGCGCCGCTCACAGGAACCCCGCCCCCTGCTGCTCCGACGCCCGCAGCAGCACGTACGCCGCCACGACCACGGCAAAGCCCACGACGGAGACCAGCGCCCCGCGCCGGGCCCCCGGCGAGCCGCGCCCCGCGCGGGCGGCCAGGGCCGCGACGAACACCAGCCAGGTGATTACCCCCCACACGACTTTCGGGTTTCCCGCGCCCATGCTGGGCCCGAACCGCTCCGACCACGCCCATCCCAGCAGCAGCGCCACCGTCAGAAAGGGCAGCCCCACCAGCAGCGCCCGCCGGCCGATGCGGTCCAGCGTGTCCAGGGGGGGAAAGAAGCGGAACACGGCGCCAAAGCGCTTGCCCTTGAGCTGCCGGAACTGCAGCAGGTACATCAGCCCCGCCGCGAACGCCACCGTGAGCCCCGCGTAGCCGATCATCGCCAGCACCACGTGCAGCACGAACCAGGGCCCGCGGAACACCAGCTCCTGCGCCAGGGGCGTGGGACGCACCCCCGCCACCTCCGCCACGGCCGCCAGCGCCGCCGCCACGGGGACGAGCACGAGCCCCAGCGGCCCCGTGCGCCCCAGCGTGGCCAGCATCAGCGACCCGAACGCCACCAGCAGGGCCAGCACGGAAAGCGACGGGCCCAGCCCCACCAGCGGCCACTCGCCGTAGTCCGCGCGGAAGGCCGCCAGGGACCCCGCGTGCGCCGCCACGGCCAGCGCCAGGCAGGCGGTGGCCGCCGTGGGAAGCCGCCGCGCGCTGCGGGCCAGTGACACGCCCAGCAGGGCGGCGGCCAGCGCGTACAGCGCCAGGGCGGCCAGGTGAAGGATCGCGCTCAGCTCCATGGTTCCACAAGCAGCAACGCCCTTCCGGGGGGAAGGGCGCCGACAGCACCACCCGGCCGACCTGCCGCGGCGCGGGTCGTCACGGCATGCGCGCAACGCGGCGCACGGACTGGCCCACCGCGATGCGCGGCTGGTCCAGCTCCGTCACCCGCACCGACGCCGTGCCCTCCGTCACGCGCACCACCTGCATGCGCGCCACCGGCAGCTCCGGGCGCGTGCCCCAGTTGCGGCGGGTGGGCGGCTCGTACGCCTCGAACTCGTCGCCCACGGCCACGCCCGCGCTGCGGCCGATGTCCAGGAACAGGATGCTCTCCGTGCGCTGCAGGGGCCGCGCCTCCTGGAACGCCAGGATCTTGCCCTGCAGGTCCGCGTTCACGGCGCCGGCCTGCCCCGCCGCGCGGGTGGGGAACGCCTCCCGCGCAATCGCCACGTCCCCGGGCTGCACCGGGTCGTACATCCCCACGATCACCACGGTGGCCGTTTCGCCGTCCATCGCCGCGACGGTGCCCACGCCCGTGGGCAGGTACAGCCGGCGGCGGCGGTCGATCTGCCGCCCTTCGCGCAGAAAGTGCAGCCGGTCGCCCACCTCCACCGCCCGCGGATCCACCCGTACGTACACGCGGTCGTACAGGTTGAGCTGCGGGGTCATGCGGGTTTCCACCACCGACTGGTACTCGCGCTCCATCAGGCGCCCCACCAGGGGCACCTCGCCCGCGGGGGCCACGAAGCCCGCGCGGTAGAAGTCGCCCTGCAGCACCCCCGGGCGCGCGCCGCGCTCGGCGACGCGCACGCGCGGGCCCTCGTCCGCGGGGACTTCCTGCGCGAACTCCTCGGCGCCCTGCCCCGGGAGCACCAGGCGCTCCGAGGGATAGATGCGGGCCGGGTCCTCCACGAC
>DATING010000281.1:0-2691 GCA_035474555.1 Longimicrobium sp.
CGGCCTCGGAATGACTGCACGGGCGGGCGAAAGAAACGACGACCGCCTCAGACGGATCAGGCCGGAACGAGCGACGGATTCCACGCGCCGGCCGCCGCCGCGTCGCGCGCGTACTCCGCGAAGTCGCGCGGCTCGCGGCCCAGCGCGCGCTGCACGCCATCCGCCACCTGCGAGTTGCGGCCGTCCAGCACGGTGGTGAACAGCTCCATCACCATGTCCGCCATCTCCGCCGGAACCTCCTGCTCCGCCATCCCCGCCGCGAACTGGTCCAGGGTGATGGTCACGAAGCGCATCGGCCGCCCGCTCGCCCGCGCGACCTCATCCACCGCCTCCGCGAACGTCAGCGCGCGCGGGCCCGTGAGCTCGTACAGCTGGCCGGCGTGCCCATCCTCCGTGAGCGCCGCGACGGCCGCGCCCGCGATGTCGTCCGCGTCGATGAACGGCTCGCGCACGTCCCCCACGGGGAGGGCCAGCTCGCCCGCGAGCAGCGGTTCCAGCAGAAAGCTCTCGCTGAAGTTCTGCGCGAACCAGCTGCAGCGCAGGATGGTCCACTCGGCGCCGGACGCGCGCACCGCCTCTTCCGCCCACTGCGCACCCTCCTCGCCGCGGCCGGAGAGCAGCACGAGACGGCGGACGCCGCGCTCCACCGCCAGCCCCGCGAACGCCCCCACCGCCTCCGCTGCGCCCGGCACCGTGAGGTCGGGATAAAAGGCGATGTACGCCGCCTCCGCCCCGTCCAGCGCGGCCGCCCACGTCCCCCGGTCCTCCCAGTCGAACGGCGGCGTCCCCGACCGTGACCCGATCCGCACGGGCACCCCGTGCGCCGCCAGCCGCTCCGCCACCCGCCGCCCCGTCTTGCCCGTTCCGCCCGTGATGAGCGTCAGCCCGCGCGTGCTCGTCGTCGTCTCCATCGTCCCGTCTCCTGAAATATGAGGAATGCTCACGTTTGCAAAAACATGATAAGTCCTCATATTCATCCCGTCAAGAACGATCGACGTCATCGGAAGGACGACCATGCAGAGCAACGAGCCCGCGGCCCCCGCGGCCGCATCGCCCCCGCCGCGCCGCGTGCCCACCCAGGCGCGCAGCCGCGAGCGGGTGGAGCGGATGCTCGCCAGCGCCACGACCCTCATCGCGCAGAAGGGGAGCGACGCCCTGCGGATGAGCGAGGTGGCGGAGCTGGCGGGCGTCTCCATCGGCTCGCTGTACCAGTTCTTCCCCGACAAGCCGTCCCTCATCCGCACGCTGGCGGAGCGCTACAACGCGGAGGGCGTGGCCTGCGTGCGCGCGGAGCTGGCGACGGTGACGAGCGAGGCGGAGCTGCGGGCGGCGCTGGACCGCGTGGTGGATGGATACTACGAGATGTTCCTGGCCGAGCCGGTGATGCGCGACCTGTGGTGGGCCACGCAGGCAGACAAGTCGCTGCAGGACGTGGACGAGGCCGACATGCAGGCTCACACCATGCTCCTGCGCGACGTGCTCGTCCGCCTGCGCCCGGACCGTGATCCCGCCGAGCTCGCCACCCTCGCCCTGCTGACGATGCAGCTCGTGGCGACCGCCGTCCGCCTCGCCATCTCCGTGGACCGCGGCCAGGGAGACGCCATCGTCGCCACCTTCAAGCGCATGCTCCCCAGCGACTTGCCCGGCACGCTGGGGTGACGGGCGAGGGTGGATCCGCGCGGCTGCGACAACGCTTCCGCGCCCGGCCGTGTCGTGCGGAGGGGCCTCCCGCACCGTTCTTGCAACGATGCAGGCCTGTACGAACCCTGTACGAGAGAACCCATCCTTTGAGACTGACGGACGGACCCATGCGCCGAACCAGCGTCGTACCTGTCGCATCCCTGCTCGCCTGCGCCCTGGCCGCCGCGTGCGCGCCGCGCCCGGACACCGCGGAAACCTCGCCCGGCGGCACGTCGGCCGCGCAGCCCGCGCCCGGCGGCGGCGGCGCCGCGCAACCCTGCGCGCCGCTGGAGTCGCGCCCCGCCAACGGCGCCGACCAGCGCCCCGCCTTGCCGGGGCAGACGCGTGCGTGCGGCGTCCGCTCGGACGTCGCCCATGACGTGCAGGTGGTGGCGCGCGGGCTGGCGAAGCCGTGGGCCGTGGAGCCCCTGCCCGATGGGTCGCTGCTGGTGACGGAAAAGGGCGGCAGCATGCGCATCGTCAGCGCCGGCGGGCAGATCGGCGCGCCCATCGCGGGGGTGCCGGCGGTGGACGCGCGGGGCCAGGGCGGGCTGCTGGACGTGGCGCTGAGCCCGGGGTTCGCCACGGACCGCACCGTCTTCTGGAGCTTCACGGAGCCGCGCGAAGGCGGCAACGGCACCAGCGTGGGGCGCGGCGTGCTGTCCGCGGACGGGCGGCGGCTGGAGCAGGTGCGCGTGATCCTGCACACGCGGCCCACGTACAACAACAACATGCACTTCGGGTCGCGGCTGGCGTTCGGGCCGGACGGCAACCTGTACGTGACCATGGGCGAGCGCTCCGCCACGGAGACGCGGCCGCAGGCGCAGCAGCTGGACAGCCACCTGGGCAAGATCCTGCGCATCGCGCCGGACGGCACGGTGCCGCGCGACAACCCGTACGTGGGGCAGGCCAACGCGCTGCCGGAGATCTGGTCCATTGGGCACCGCAACATCCAGTCGGCCGCGTTCGACGCGCAGGGCAACCTGTGGGAGATCGAGCATGGCACGCGCG
>DATING010000282.1:0-3007 GCA_035474555.1 Longimicrobium sp.
GGGCGAGGCGGTGGACGCCGCCACGGTGGAGCGGTGGAGCGCCGGGCGCACCTTCGTGAACGCCTACGGGCCCACGGAGGTCACGGTCTGCGCGACGACCGCTGCTTGCGAGGCGGATGGGCGTGTGCCGGCGATCGGCCGTCCCCTGGAGAACGTGCGGGCGTACGTGCTGGATGCGGCCGGGCGGCCGGCGCCGGTCGGCGTTCCCGGCGAGCTGTACGTGGGCGGCGCGGGCGTGGTCCGCGGCTACCTGGGTCGCCCAGGGCTCACGGCGGAGCGCTTCGTCCCCGATCCGTTCTCGACCGAAGGCGGCGCACGGCTGTACCGCACGGGCGACCGGGTGCGGTGGTCGTCCCGGGGCGAGCTGGAGTACCTGGGGCGGGTGGACGAGCAGGTGAAGGTGCGCGGCTTCCGCATCGAGCCGGGCGAGATCGAGGCTGCGCTGCGGCGGAGCGAGGGCGTCGCCGACTGCGTGGTCGTGGCCCGTGAGGACGTCCCTGGGGAGAAGCGGCTGGTGGCGTACGTGGTGGGCGACGCGGATGCGGGGCTGCTGCGCGAGCACCTGCTCCGGGCGCTCCCGGAGTACATGGTGCCGGCCGCGTTCGTCCCGCTGGAGCAGCTGCCGCTGACGCCGAACGGCAAGGTGGACCGCAAGGCGCTGCCGGCGCCGGAGGGGGATGCGTACGCGCGGCGGAGCTACGAGGCGCCGCTCGGGGCGGTGGAGGCGGCGCTGGCGGAGGTCTGGGCAGAGGTGCTTGTGGCAGGGCGGGTGGGGCGGTGGGACCACTTCTTCGAGCTGGGCGGGCACTCGCTCCTGGCGATCAAGCTGGTGGAGCGGATGCGGCGGGTGGGGCTGTACATGGACGTGCGGGCCGTGTTCACCACGCCGGTGCTGGCCGAGCTGGCCCTGGCGGTGGGCGGAGCGTCCACGGAGCTGGAGGTCCCCGCGAACGGGATCCCGGAGGCGTGCGGGTCCATCACGCCGGAGATGCTGCCGCTGGTGGAGCTCACGCAGGCGGAGATCGACCGGATCGTGGCGGAGGTGCCGGGCGGAGCGGCGAACGTACAGGACATCTACCCGCTGGCGCCCCTGCAGGAGGGCTTCCTCTTCCACCACCTGCTGTCGCAGGACGGGGACCCGTACCTGACGCCGACCGTGGCCGAGTTCGACACCCGCGCGGGCCTGGAGCAGTACCTGGCGGCCCTGCAGGCGGTGATCGACCGGCACGACATCCTGCGCACGTCGATGGCCTGGGACGGGCTGCGCGAGCCGGTGCAGGTCGTCTGGCGCCACGCGCCGCTGCCGGTGGAGGAGGTGGAGCTGGAGGCGGGGGCCGGGGCGGCCGAGCTGTGGCGGCGCTACGATCCCCGGCACTACCGCATGGACCTGGGGCGGGCCCCGCTACTGCGGGCGTGCATCGCCGAGGACCGCGCGCGGGGCCGATGGCTGCTGCTGAGGCTCATGCACCACCTGACGGGCGACCACGAGTCGCTGGAGGTGCAGCAGGAGGAGATCACGGCGCACCTGCGGGGCCTGGAGTCCGCGCTGCCGGCGCCGCTGCCGTTCCGCAACTACGTGGCGCAGGCGCGCCTGGGGGTGAGCCGCGACGAGCACGAGCGCTTCTTCCGCGGCATGCTGGGCGACGTCGATGAGCCGACGGCGGCGTACGGGATGCTGGACGTGTGGGGCGAGGGGCATGGGATCGAAGAGGCGCGGCTCCTGGTGGGGGGCGACCTGGGCACGCGGCTGCGCCGCCGGGCGCGGGCGCTGGGGGTGAGCGCGGCGAGCCTGTGCCACCTGGCGTGGGCGCAGGTGCTGGCGCGGCTGAGCGGCCGGGAGGACGTGGTCTTCGGGACGCTGCTCTTCGGCCGCATGCAGGGCGGGGAGGGCGCGGACCGGGTGATGGGCCCGTTCATCAACACGCTGCCGGTGCGGATCGGGGTGGGCGCGGAGGCGGCCGAGGCGGCGGTGCGGCGCACGCACGCGCTGCTGGCGGACCTGCTGCGGCACGAGCACGCCTCCCTGGCGCTCGCGCAGCGCTGCAGTGGCGTGTCGGCACCCGCGCCGCTGTTCACCGCGCTGCTGAACTATCGCTACAGCGGCGCGAGGGGGCGTCCGCAGGAGGCGGGGCAGGCAGGGCAGGCAGGGCAGGCGGGGGAGGGAGGGCGGGGGATTCGCACCCAGGAGCGGACGAACTACCCCGTGATGCTCTCGGTGGACGACCTGGGGGATGCGTTCTCGCTGACCGCGCAGGTGGCGGCCCCGGCGGAGGCGGCGCGGGTGTGCCGGATGATGCAGGCGGCACTTGCGGGGCTGGTCGAGGCGCTGGAGACCTCGCCCGGGCGGGCGATCGGGAGCATCGACGTGCTGCCGGAGGCGGAGCGCCGGCAGGTGGTGGAGGCGTGGAACGCGACGGACGCCGAGTACCCGGCGGACCGCTGCATCCACGAGATCTTCCAGGCGCAGGCGGAGCGCACGCCGGACGCGGTGGCCGTGGTCTTCGAAGGTGAGTCGCTGACCTACGCCGAGCTGAACGCACGCGCCAACCGGCTGGCGCATCACCTCCGCTCGCTGGGCGTGGGTCCCGACGCGCGGGTGGCGGTCTGCGTGGAGCGGAGCGCGGAGATGGTCGTCGCGCTCCTGGCCGTGCTGAAGGCGGGCGGGGCGTACGTGCCGCTGGACCCGTCGTATCCGGCGGAGCGGCTGCGCTACGTCCTCCACGACAGCGCGCCCGCGGCCGTGCTCACGCAGCGCTCGCTGGCCGGGGTGGCGGTGCTGTTCGCGGGGGTCGAGGCGCCGGTGATCGACCTGGAGAGCGCGGTGTGGGCGGACCAGCCCGTGACGGACCCGGCGATCGAGGGACTGACGCCGGCGCACCTGGCGTACGTGATCTACACCTCCGGAAGCACCGGGCGGCCCAAGGGCGTCGCCGTCCCGCACCGCGGCGTGGTCAACCTCCTCCGCTCGATGCGCGAAACCGTGGGGATGGAGCCCGCGGATCGCCTG
>DATING010000283.1:0-5766 GCA_035474555.1 Longimicrobium sp.
CACTTTCGCACTTTCGCACTTTCGCACTTTCGCACTTTCGCACTTTTCGCACTTTCGCACTTCCGTCCTACGCCACCGCCGGCACCGCCCCCGTCTGCAGCCGGACGGTGAACACGCTGCCCTCACCGAGCGTGCTTTCCACGGTGATGGTGCCGCGGTGCCGCTCGGCCACCATGCGCGCGATGGCCAGGCCGAGGCCCGTGCCGCCGGCCGCACGCGCCGCGTCCGCGCGGTAGAAGCGGTCGAACACGCGGGGCAGGGCATCGGGCGCGATCCCCAGACCCGTGTCCGCCACCGTCACCTCCACGCCGCCGCGGGGCGCATCCACCGCGAGCGCCGCGTCCTCCACCGTGATGGGCAGGTCGGCGGGGAGGGAGCGGGCGGTGATGGTCACGGCCCCCTGCTCCGTGAACTTGACCGCGTTGGAAACCAGGTTCAGGAACAGGCGCCGCAGCGCGCCCGCATCCCCCGTCACCATCAGCTCCGGCGGGACGTCCAGCCGCACCTCCACGGGCTTGCCCATGGTGAGCGCCTCGCCCACGTCCTGCACGTCGCGCAGGACGGCGGCCAGGTCCACCGGCTCGTGGCTCGCCCCCGCCGTCTCGTCGCCGCGGGCGAGCACGAGCAGGTCTTCGACGAGGTGCAGCATGGAGCCCGTCTCGTCCAGCACCTCCTCCAGCGTACCCCGCAGCTCGTCCGCGGAACGGTCGCGGGCCAGGGCCACCTCCGCCGTGCCCCGGATGGCCGTCAGCGGTGTGCGCAGCTCGTGGCTGGCATCCGCCGTAAAGCTGGTGAGGGCGCGCACGGCGGCCTCCAGGCGCTCCAGCATCCCGTTGTAGGCCTGCGACAATTCGCGCAGCTCCGCGGGCTGCCGGGGCACGTCCACGCGCCTTGCCAGCCCGCCGATCCCGATCTCCCGCGACGCCGTCACCAGCCGGTTGAGGGGCTGGAGGATGCGGTCCGCCATGGACCGCCCCGCCACGGCCGCCAGCAGCGCCGTGACGGGGATCAGGACGAGCGCGATGAGGGCGAACGACTTGAGCGCATGCTGCTCCACGTCGCCCGTGCGGGCCACGACGATGTTCAGCATGTCGCCCGTGGCCAGCTGCGTACGCCGCCGCAGCACCTCGACCGTGCCCTCCGTGGGCGGGAGCAGCTCCTCGTCCACCGCGATCACGGGAAGGCCGGGGGGGATGACGATGCGCTCGGCCGCGGCGGCCGTCTGCCGCAGCGACTGGGTGCCCGCGTTGGCCAGGGAGCGGCGCAGGATCGCGTAGGTGGCGGCCGCGAACAGCGACAGCGCCACCAGCAGGATGGCGCTGTAGCCGATGACGATCTCGCGCCGCAGGCTGCGCCGCCGAAAGGTCATTCCTCTGCCTCTCCGACCGGCTCTCCAGCCGGTGCCTTGATGGCGTATCCCACGCCGCGCACCGTCTGGATCAGCCCGCGCTCGCGGTCGTCCAGCTTGGTGCGCAGGGAGTTGATGCAAACGTCCACGATGTTCGTTCCCGGGTCAAAGCGAATGCCCCACACGTGCTCCATGATGGCCGCGCGGCTCAGCGGCCGTCCGCTGTTGCGCAGCAGGTACTCCAGCAGCGCGTACTCCCGCGGCGTGAGCTCCACCGCCTGCGGCCCGCGCCGCACCTCGCGCGTGGCGGGGTCCATCTCCACGTCCCCCGCCTTGAGCGTGGCCGCCGCGCCCGGGCTGCCGAGCCGCCGGAGCAGGGCCCGCAGCCGCGCCGTGAGCTCGCTGAACTCGAACGGCTTGGTCAGGTAGTCGTCCGCGCCGGCGTCCAGCCCCGCCACCTTGTCTTCCGTGCGGTCGCGCGCCGTCAGCAGCAGGACGGGGAGCCGCACCTCGGCCTCGCGCAGGTCGCGCACGAGCTCCACGCCGGAGCGGCCGGGGATCATCACGTCCACCACCGCCGCGTCGAACCCCTGCGTGGTGGCCTTCTGGAACGCGGTGTCGCCGTCGGCCGCGATTTCCACCACGTATCCCTCCTCGCGAAGGCCCTTCTGCAGAAAGGCGAGGATCCGTGGATTGTCTTCTACGATCAGAATGCGCATCGGTGCCCTGGATTAAGATCGGTTAAGCGGCGCCTAATCCTCCGCTAATCCCTTGCCGGAACGGGGGTTTGGACCCTGTGTAGCATGACACGGCAAGAGCGTCACGGCAACATGGTAGACCAGGGAAAAGAGAACATGAACGGAACGCTTCGCAAGCTCGCCCTTCCCGGGCTGCTCGTCGCGGGGGCGGCCGGCGGGATGACGCTGGCCGACGTGGCCCGCGATCCCCTCCCCGACCTGGACGCGCAGTCGGCGCCCGCGGCGGCCGCGGTCGCCACCGCCGACGGCCTTTCGAGCGCCTTCCGCTCGGCCAGCAGCACGGCGCTGCCGGCGGTGGTGCACGTGCGGGTGGCGCAGGACGCCCGCGCCGTCCGCGGCGGCCAGGTGCCCGAGGAATTCCGCGGCACCCCGTTCGAGGACATGTTCCGCGGCCAGGGCGGCGGGCAGGGCATGCCGCGCTCCGGCAGCGGCAGCGGCTTCATCATCTCGCCCGACGGCTACATCCTCACCAACAACCACGTGGTGGAGGGCGCGGACCGGGTGAACGTCATCATGGGCGACAAGCGCGAGTTCACGGCGCGCGTCATTGGACGCGACCCCAACACGGACGTGGCCGTCATCAAGGTGGACGCCCGCAACCTCCCCGTGGCCCGCATGGGCGACGCCGACCGGCTGGAGGTGGGCGACTGGGTGCTGGCGCTGGGCTACCCACTGGACCTGGGGCAGACGACCACGGCCGGCATCGTGAGCGCCAAGGGCCGCAGCATCGGGATCTTCGGCCGCAACGGGGCCGAGGCGCCGCTGGAGCACTTCATCCAGACGGACGCGGCCATCAACCCGGGCAACAGCGGCGGCCCGCTGGTGGACCTGCAGGGCCGGGTCATCGGGATCAACAGCGCCATCGCCTCGCCCACGGGCTTCTACTCCGGCTACGGTTTCGCGGTGCCCATCAACATGGCCCGCCGCGTGGCCGAGGACCTGATGCGCGACGGCCGCGTGCACCGTCCCATGATCGGGGTGGAGATCCGCGACGCCACGAGCGCCGACGCCGAGGTGTTCCGCCTGCCCTCGCCCGACGGCGCGGTGGTGGCGGCCGAGCCCCGCGGACCCGCGGCCCGCGCCGGCCTCAAGCTGGGCGACGTGATCGTGCGGCTGGACGGCCAGCCCGTGCGCGGCAGCGGCGAGCTGATGGAGATGGTGATGCGCAAGCGTCCCGGCGACCGGGTGGCGCTGGAGGTGGTGCGCTACGGTGACCGCCGCCGCGTGGAGCTGCGCCTGGAGGAGTACACCACCACGGCCGCGGCGGGTGCCGCCGAGCGCGATCCGCGCCGCCCCGCCATGCTGGAGGACCGCCGCGAGGAAGCGGTCGTGGAGCCCGGCAAGCTGGGCTTCCGCGCCGAGCGGGTGACGCCGGAGATCGCGCAGCAGCTGCAGATGGACCGCGCCGAGGGCGTGGTGGTGTCGGAGGTGGACCCCTCCGGCCCGGCGGCGGGTGCGCTGGGCCGCGGGATGGTGGTGGAGCGGGTGAACGGCCGCCAGGTGCGGTCGCTGGACGACCTGCGGACGGCGGCGGACGCGGTTCGCCCCGGGCAGGCGGTGTCGGTGCAGGTGCGGTTGCAGGACGGCAAGGAGACCATCATCAACTACCGCGCGAGGAGCTGAGGGAGCTCCGGACGCGGGCCGCGCGAGGGGTCGGGGGGCCCCGGACGTGGTCGGCCGTCCGCGGTGTCGGGGGGCATCGCGGCGGCCGTGGTGGTGGTTGGAGGGATACACGAGGGTGAACGGAAAGAGGCCGTCCCGCGAGTTCTGCGGGGCGGCCTCTTTCGTTGCCAAAACCTAGTATAATCCTATATTCGAGATTATAATCCTGCTTGGCATTTGCTCGTGTGTGATTTGTGCGACGATGCAGAAACCCGATCAGGACAACGTCCATGAGGCCTACCAAGCACCCGGAGAGCAACCTTGTCGCGCCTCTGAACAGGGTGTTCAGGACCGAGGCGAACGTTCGCGTGCTGCGCCTGCTGTCGCTCACCGCGCAGCCGCTTTCCAAGGCGCATGTCGCCGAGCGCACGAGCCTGGACCCTTCGGGCGTGCGGCGGGCGATCGAATCGCTGATTGCCCATGGCGTGGTGGAGGACGTTGGGGCCGGAGCGCACCGCCCGGTACGGCTGCGGGACCAGCATCCGCTGTCGGGCGCCTTGCGGACGCTCTTCCGGGCAGAAGCGGCCCGTGCACAGGACGTCACGGACGAGCTGCGCCGCGCGGCCCGCAGCATTCAGCCACCGCCCCGGGCGGTGTGGATGGTGCCGCCGGATCCTTCGCGGGAGGCGGGTGCGCTGGAGCAAATCGAGATCGGCGTCCTTGCGTCCGTCGCGGAGGTCGATCGGGCCGTGCAGCAGATGCGCGACCAGGTGACGGAGATCCAGCGCAGGTCCGACGTTCTGCTGGACGTGCGGCCCTACGCGATGGCGGATCTCGCCATCCTCGATCCGGCGCAGCAAACGGCGCTCAGCGCGGCGATTCCCCTGCTGGGTCTGCCGCCGGAGGCTTTCCTTCCCCGTGACGAGGGCCCCCCGGCGCGGCCGGCCCGCGTCCGGGATCACGGGGACATGGACCGGCGTGCGTTGAAGCTGGGGCATGCCCTCGGCGACCGGATGGTGCGCGATCCCACGATGATCGACCGTGCGCGCGAGTACGTCCGGCGATACCTGCGGAACGCGCCTCCCGGCGAGCGGAAGGAGATGGAGGAATGGCTGGGATTGCTGGATTCGCTTTCGCCGCAGCGCTTGCGCAGTTTCCTGGTCGATCCGGGTCCGCGCGCCACGCGCCTCCGGCAGTCGCTGCCATTCCTTGATGTGCTGACGCAACACGAACGCGAGACGATCCTGCGGGAGGCAGACTTTGACCAGGGCACAGCTTGAGCACGCCATCCGGGCCGCATGCGACGTTTCCGGCGATACGGAAGTGTGGGTGTTCGGATCGCAGGCTATCCTGGGCGAGCACCCGGACGCGCCGGACGCACTGCGCCAGTCCGTCGAGGCCGACATCGCCCCGAAGAATCTTCCGGAGCGCGTGATCGACATCGACGCGGCACTCGGAGAATTATCGCTGTTCCACGAGACCCATGACTTCTACGTGCACGGCGTGTCGATCGAGAGCGCTGTGCTCCCGGAGGCGTGGGAATTCAGGACGTATCGCCTGCAGAACCCGAACACCGGGGAGTTCGTTGGATACTGCCTGGAAGGCCACGACCTCGCCGCCAGCAAGCTGGCCGCGTTTCGCGACAAGGACCGGGACTTCGTCCGCGTGCTGCTGACGGAGGGGCTCATCCGGGCCGACGTGCTCCTGGAGCGCATCACGTGGATGGAAGTCGAGCCTGGGCTGCGCGATCGCATGGAACGCTGGGTTCGGGCGATTCGGGCGGACCTGTGAGCCCGGCTCCATCACGGAAGCCAGCTCCGTAACAGAGCGAATGAATTCGCCGCAACGACTACACGAGGTCCGCCTGCGCGGACTCCCGTCGCGAGCGGAGTGCCGCGGGACGGGCGGAGCACCTGCACCCGCGGAGCAGATTCTCGGTCGGCGCCCGGGGCTCGTGCACGGGATGGGTTTGGGAGGGCGCCTTCCTCGGAATGACAGACTTCGGCGGCGTGGCGGGTGTAGCTGGCGGTTGAAGCCCCGTTCGGCGAGCGCAAGCGA
>DATING010000284.1:0-8499 GCA_035474555.1 Longimicrobium sp.
GCTCTTCCCCGATCCCGCCTTTTATGCCCCGCCCGTGCTGCCCCCCTACTCCGCCGGCGCGGCCAGCATCGCCACCGGCTCCGGCGCGGCGATGGCCGGCGCGACGGGCGGCGCCTCGACGGCGGCGGGGCGGCTGAAGGCGCTGAAGATGGAGGGGATGCGCGTGGCCAGCACCCCGAACAGCTCGCGGCCGGCGTTCCCCACCACCCGGCTGACGTCGCGGGCCAGCAGCCCCAGCGCGAACGCCAGGTCCACCGACTCGCCGTCCGCCGGGCCCAGCGCGCGGAGCACGGCCGTGCGGTGCTTCATCAGCAGCGGCCGCACGTAGCGCACGGGGTTGAAGTTGGGCACGTGGTGCGCCCCCAGCCCCTCGATGAGCGCCACCGCCCGCCCGAAGTACGTCATCTCCCCCGTCAGCACCACGGGCCAGTCGTACAGCAGCCGCATCACCTCGTCCGCCAGCGCGCGCTGCATCTCGGCCAGCTCGGCGCCCCGTTCCGTCATCTGCAGGATGATGTCGACCAGGCGGCGGATGGTCTCGCGGTCCGTCTCCGGCGCCACGATGCCCAGGTTGAAGAACCCGTCCACCACCTTGTCCGCGTCGCCCCGCACGGCGGCCAGCGACGTGTGCACCAGGTGATGGCGCATGGTGGGATCCACCTCGATCACCATCCCGAAGTCCAGCAGCACCAGCGCGCCGTCCGCCCGCACCAGCAGGTTTCCGGGATGCGGATCGGCGTGGAAGATCCCGTCCACCAGCATCATCTGGATGTAGGCCTCCACCACCGCGTCCACCACCCGCTCCGGGTCCACCACGCCCGCGCGGACCAGCGGATCGATCTGGTCCACCCGCGTCCCCTCTACGAACTCCAGGACGAGCGCGCGCCGGTGCACCATCCCGTCGATCACCCGGGGCACCACCACGCGCGGGTTGCGGGCGAACTTTTCGCCGATGGCGCGGCAGTACGCCGCTTCCTTGCGAAAGTCCATCTCGTCCGCGATGCGGCGCTCGAACTCGTCGAGCACCACGTGCAGGCCGCGCAGCTGCGGGTGGCTCCAGAAGCGCTCCACCCACCCCAGCACGCGCCGCACGAAGCGGACGTCCTGGGCCACGATGGGCTCCACGCCGGGGCGCAGCACCTTGACCACCACGTCCTCGCCGCCGTAGCGCGCCCTGTACACCTGGCCCAGCGACCCCGCGGCCAGCGGCACGCGGTCGAACGCCTGGAACACCTCGTCCACGGGCGCGCCGTACGCGGCCACCAGCTCCTTCTCGATCGCCGGGAAGGGCACGCACGGCACGTTGTCCGTGAGCGTGCTCAGCGAGGTGAGGTACGGCTCCGGCACCACGTCCGGCCGGGCGGAGAACACCTGGCCGATCTTGACGAAGGTGGGGCCCAGCCGGGGGACCAGGTCTGCCAGGCGCTCGGCACGGCGCACGTGAAAGTCGCTGGAGCGGCGCGCGGGGCGCCCCCAGAAGACGAAGCGCCGCCGGTCGCGCGAAAACGACAGCGCGAAGGGCAGCAGCTGAAAGAACAGGCGAAAGGTGTGCATGACCCGGGGCGGTGCGAAACGAAATGGGCAGGCACGGATGGGGTGTCCGCGCCTGCCGTCGTGCGGCCCTCTGTACACGCGGGGGACCGCGCGGTTCACCACGCGCGGCGCGGCCGGAAGGTTTCAGCCGGAACGACGCGGTTTCTGCGGAAACGACGAGGGGCGCCGCTGCCGGCGCCCCTCGCGTGCTCTTCCGTACGGCCCGTCAGCGCGACGGGTGCTGGTGCGCGTGCCCTTGCGCCGGCTTGCCCGCGGCGGCCGGCGCCGGGTGATGGCCGGAGTGCCCGGCGGCGGGTGCGGCCGCGGGGGCCGGGTGCGCGCCGTGGGCACCGTGCGCGGCCGCGGGGGCGGCGCCGTGGTGGTCGCCGTGCGCCTCGGCGGCGGGCTGCACGGGGCGGAGCTGCGCAAGCCGCGTGAGCTGCACGGGCGTCATGGCCGCGCGGGCCTGGCCCTCCCAGCGCGCGTTGATCAGGGCCATCTCCGCGTGGTGCTTGGCCTCGTCCGCCTCGGAGGGGGTGGAGGCGTGCATGGGCGCGCAGTGGACCTGGTGCGCCTGGCGCAGCGAGTCGCGCGCGACGGTGATGGAGGCCTGCTGCTCCGCCGAGAGCTGCAGCTCCTGGGCGACTTCCAGCGCCTTGAACGGGCTGGGCTGCGGGGCATCCTGCGCGGCGGAGGGAAGCGCGAACGCGGCCACGAACGCCGCGGCGCCGATGAGCTTCTTCATCCAGGGCTCCTGTCGATCTTGAACGGTGAGGGACCGCGTCCTGGCGGAGCGGGAGGGAACAACGACGTCCGCAAACGTAACCGCCGTGCCCCCCTCCGTTCAAGGCTGGCACCGATGCCGACGGCAGAATCCTGCGGCCGGCGGGCTTCTACGGCGCCCGCTGCGCGGGGCCCCTCACCCCCCGGCCCCCTCTCCCGCAAACTGCGCGGGAGAGGGGGAGAACTTCAGTGCGCCAAGCAGAGTCTGCGCCGGCAGCCGAGCGCCCCCCCTCCCCGACCCTCCCCCGCAAACTGCGCGGGGGAGGGAGAAAACCCGGCTCGTGCGGGGAGGGGGGCGCTCGGCACGGGAGAGGGGGAGACCTTCATTTCCCCAATGCCCGCCTCCCGGCAGGATCTGGGGTGTACACCCTCTCCCGCGCAGTTTGCGGGAGGGGGTGGACGAGCCTAAGCGAGGCCGGGGGAGGGCCACCGCCCGCCTCCGCGACGGCACCGCTCCGCCGTCGCACACCATCCCCTGTCCCCTGTCCCCTGTCCCCTGTCCCCTGTCCCCCGCAGTTGCCGGCTATTCCCTATCCCTGTTCCCTATTCCCTGCCGTTCCCCCCTGCTACCGCCTCAGAATTCCGCCCGCCCCGGAAATCTTCCCGCAGGGGCCGCACTCCATCCGCACCGCCGTTCCTTGTACGCACTTAGCGCATTCGCTAGATTCCCGGATTCCCCGGAGCCGGCGTTGCCCAGATTGGCCGCGCACGGCGGATCGTCCGCGCGCCGCATTCATGGCAAACGCAGCCAAGCTCAGAGAACAGGCCCGCGCCGCAGAAAACCGCGGCCAGTGGACCGAGGCCGTCGTCCTCTACCGCCAGATCCTGGAGGAGGTGGAGGGCGAGGAGACGGACATCGCCCTGTGGAACCGCGTGGGCGACCTGCACCTGCGCCTGGGCGAGACCGAGCGCGCCGTGGACGCGTACGAGCGCGCCGTCGCCGGGTACATGGACAGCGGGCTGTACAACAACGCCATCGCGCTCTGCCGCAAGATCCTGCGGCTGGTGCCCGGGCGCGGCGCCGTGTACCTCAAGCTGGGGCAGATCAGCGCCGCCGCCGGCTTCCTGGCCGACGCGCGGCAGAACTTCCTGGAGTACGCCCAGCGGATGAAGCGGGCCGGCAACCTGGACGCATCGTTCGATGCGCTCAAGGAGTTCGCCGACCTGTCCCCCGAAGACACGGACGTGCGCAAGCTGCTGGCGGACCAGCTGCTCTCGCACGACCGCAAGGACCAGGCGGTGGAGCAGCTGCGCGTGCTGCGCGGCGCCTACCTTCAGCGCGGCGACGACGCCGCGGCCGAGGCCGTCCGCGACCAGATCCAGACCGTGGAGCCCGGGGCGGACGACTCGCCGCTCATGCGCAGCCGCAGCGCCGCCGGCAAGGACGACTGGGCCTCCGCCATCTCCGACGGCGCCGCGCTCCCCGGGGCCGCCCCCGCGTCCCCCGCCCCGGCCACGCCCGCCGAGCGGCCCACGGGGCTGGAGCTGGGGCCCACCATCGAGCCGGGCGACGTGGACGTGGACGTGGCCCCCCTGGCGGGGCTGGAGTTCACCTCGCTGGATGAGGCCGACGTGGCCCCGCTCGCCGGGCTGGAATCCACCTCCATGGGCGACGACGCGCCCCCCGCGCGCTCCGCCCCCTCCGCGCCTCCGTCCGCCGACGCCGGTGAGGGGCTGCTGGAACTGGATTCCACCGGCTTCGAGCTCCCCCTGCTGGACGATGACGCGGCGGACGACGACGAGCCGCTCCCCCTGATGCTGGACGGCTTCGACACGGGGAGGCCCGGCGGCGGCACCGTCGACGCGCCTGAGTACGACTATGGCGCGGCCGCGGACGACGAGGATGCGGACGATGACGGCGGGCTGCCGCTGATCGGATTCGACGACGAGCCGGTGGCCGCGCCGCGCCCCGCCCCGTCCCCCGCACCCCGCCGCCCGGCCCCCGAGCCCGTGTTCGAGGCCGCGCCGGACCGGCTGGAGGAGCTGCGCGCCCACGCCGCCGCCGTCCCCGAGGACGCCGCGTCGCGCGACGAGCTCGTCCGCGAGCTGCGGGCCCGCGGGCTGGGGCACGAGGTGGAGAGCGTGCTGGAGAGCGCCCACCGGGCGCTGGCCGCCCGCGGGCTGTACTTCGACGCCGTGGCGCCCATCACCGGGCTCATCGGCCTGCGCCCGGACGACGGGATGCTGCTGCAAAAGCGGGTGGAGTACGCCTTCCGCAGCGGCCGTGCGGACGCGCAGGTGGAGGCGTACCTGGATCTGGGCCGGCACCTGGCGCGCCACGGGCAGCAGGACAAGGCCGCCGCCGTCATCCGCCGCGTGCTGGAGCTGGACCCGCACAACGTGGAGGCCCGCGCCGCCGCCGCACAGATCACCCCCACGAGCTACGCGCCGCCCGCGCAGCCCCGCGCCCAGGCACCCGCGCAGCCCCGCGCCGAGGCACCCGCGCCGGCCGCTCCCGCCGCCCCCGCCGGCCCGCCCGCCGACTACGTGGACCTGGGCGCCCTCATCATGGAGGACGAGGTCCAGGGCGAGCCGACTACGCGCTTCGTGGTGGAGGAAAAGGAGCCCAGCGGCGACGAGGACAAGGACTTCGCCGAGATGCTGGCGCACTTTCGCCAGAAGGTGTCCGAGAACATCGACGTGGAGGACAGCGCCAGCCATTACGACCTGGGCGTGGCGTTCATGGAGATGGGTCTCGTGGACGAGGCCATCGCCGAGTTCCAGGTGGCCCTGCGCGGCGGCGCCAACCCGCTCGCCACGCTGGAGCTGCTGGGCCAGTGCTTCGTGGACAAGGGCCAGTACGCCGTGGCCAGCCGCGTGCTGGACCGCGCCCTCAACCTCCCCACGGCGGCGGACGGCGACCTGGTGGGCGTCCTGTACCTGCTGGGCCGCGTGGACGAGGCCACGGGCGAGTCCGCCAAGGCGATGGAGTTCTACGAGCGCGTGGTCTCCGTCGACATCCGCTTCCGCGACACCGCCGCGCGCATCGAGCGGCTGAGGGCCGGACAGTGACAAGTGCCTAGTGACAAGTGCCTAGTGACTGGTCGACTTGGCACTTGTCGCTTGGCACCTGGTACCTTGTCCGTTGGCACTTGTCGCTTGGCACTTGGTACTTTGTCCGTTGGCACTTGTCGCTAGTCACTCGGTACTATCTTTTTGATCCCATCGCCCGTAGAATGCCGCGTTTCCGCAGCCTGAGACCGAGCCCCAGCGCATGACCGTCCGCACCGACGTGCCGCACCTCGACGAGATCCAGGCGCCCATCCGGGACCGCCTGGATGCCGTCGTCGACGAGATCCGGCGCATCGTCGTCTCCGACTTTGCCCCGGTGGAGACGGTCAACGAGTATTTGATGAAGATCCGGGGCAAGCTCTTTCGCCCCGGGCTGGTGCTGCTGTGCGACGAGCTGGGCGGCGCGCCCACGGCGGACGCCGAGACGCTGGCCGCCGTGCTGGAGCTCGTCCACCTGGCCACGCTGGTGCACGACGACGCCGTGGACCACTCCGTGCTGCGCCGGGGCATGCCCACGGTAAACGCCCTGTGGAGCCACCAGGTCGCCATCATCATGGGCGACTACCTCTACACGCGCTCGCTGATGGAGATCACGCGCCTGGGGCGGCTGGAGCCCATCCAGGTGCTGGCGAACGCGGCCAACGACATGACCGTGGGCGAGATGCGGCAGCTCTCCTCCCACGACGCGCTGGACTTTGGCGAGGCCGACTACTACCGGCTGATCGACGCCAAGACGGCCTCGCTGATGGCCGCCGCCTGCGAGCTGGGCGCCCTGTCCGGCGCGCCGGCCTACCGCGAGCCGCTCAAGACGTTCGGCCGGGAGCTGGGGCTGGCGTTCCAGATTGCCGACGACCTGCTGGACTACACGGCGGACTCGGCGGTGACGGGCAAGCCCACGGGGCTGGACCTGCGCGAGCACAAGGTCACGCTCCCGCTCATCGCCGTGCTGCCGCAGCTCAACGCGGACGAGCTGGCGCGGGTGCACGCCCTGTTCGCCGATCCCGAGCCGGACGACGAACGCATCGCGAGCGTGGTGGAGGTCGTCCGGGCGCACGGCGGGCTGGAGTTCGCGCGCGAGCGGGCGCTGGAGTGCGCGCAGCGGGCGCACGACGCGCTGGAAGGGCTGCCGGAAGGGCCCGCGCTGGATGCCCTGCGGGACAGCATCGTGTACGCCGTGGAGCGCCGGCGGTAGGGGTGGATAAAGACGGCGGCACTTCTCTTGCCTGCCGCGTCGGGGCGAAAGCCGCGCAGGGGATGACCACGATCAACGGGTTGGGGAGGTGAGATGAGCGTAGGCGGACGCCGACGCGCGGGCAGGGTGCTCGTGGCCGTGCTGACGGGACTTCTGGTGGGTGCGCTGCTTTCGGAGCTGGCCATCCGCTTCATGCCTGACAGCTCCGCGCGCACCTTCTTTACCACCTCCGTCGCCGCGGCCTTTGGGCCGCTGGTGATCGACCTGGTAGCCATCGGCTTTACCATCGGGCCGCTGGTGCTGCGCCTGGACTTTCTCAGCGTGCTGGGCGTGCTGGTGGTGGCCCTGGCCGTGCGCACCTGGCTCTAGCGCCCCGCGCGCTGCCCGACGGCAGACGAAGACAGGCCCCTCCCCCGCCGCGTGGAGGGGCCTTTTCGTGCGTCCTGAGGGGCCCTCACCCGGGGGCCCTCACCCGGGGGCCCTCACCCGGGGGCCCTCACCCGGGGGCCCTCACCCGGGGGCCCTCACCCGGCCTCGCTTAGGCTCGTCCACCCTCTCCCACAAACTGCGTGGGAGAGGGTGTAGACTTCGACGAGCCCATGGGCGCGTGAGCAGAGCGCGTGCGGGCGCGGTTCTCCCCCTCTCCGCGCGCAGTTTGCGCGGGGAGGGGGCCGGGGGGAGGGGCGCCCCGGCGGTGCAGGGAGCCTGCTCCAGTGCTGGATGCAGGTCACCTCCCCCAGGATTGGGGGAGGTCGCGAGGCGACGAGCGGGTGGGGGCGTGGCTGGATGCCCGTCCCCGTGCACGAACCGGGTTCTCCCCCTCTCCCGGCGCAGTTTGCCGGGGGAGGGGGGCCGGGGGGTGGGGGACGCCCTCCCAGACGAACAGCCCCGCCTCTCGTCGCGAGAGGCGGGGCTTCTTGCATCCATCGTCATCCGTCATCCGTCGTCCGTCGTCCGTCCCGGCCGCCGATCCGGGATCAGCGACCGGGCGAGCGGTCCGTCGCCGGATCAGCTCTGGACCGGCTGCGCGGCACGGTTGCGGCGGGCCAGCTCGGCGCGGTTGTCCTCGATCTTCGCGTTGGAACGCGCGTCCGCCAGCCACTGCCCAAACAGGTCCTGCTGCATCTGAAGCTGCGCCTGCTGCCGCTGCGTCGTCTTCTGCTGCTCCCAGGCGCGGCGGTCGGCCTGCGTGCGGGCCGCGGGGCGGATGAGGAACACCGCCGCCGGCGTCGCCGCCACGGGGCCCACCCGGCCGATCGGGGTGCCGAACGCCGCGCCCACGGCCGCGTTGGCCTGCCCGAACACGGGGTTGGCGTCCACGCGGGTGAACGGCTGCGTGCGCTGCACCGTGAGCCCGCGCGCCTGCGCCACCTGCTCCAGCGTGCGGCCCTGGCGAATCTCCGCCAGCATCTTCTCCGCTTCGGCCTTGCCGGCGGCCACGCGCTTCTGGTTTTGCAGGATGGCGCGGATGGAGGGCGTCGCGTCCGCCAGCGGCGTCAGGCCCGCCGGGGTAAAGCGCTCCAGCTCCACGATGTACAGCGCGTCGTCCGTCTCCAGAACGTCGCTCACGCGGTCGCCGTCGCCGTCGGCGCGGGCCTCGGCCTCTTCCTGCGCCCAGGTCAGCGCGTCCATGGACGGCCCCACGCCCGGGATCATGGGCGCGCTGGCGGAAAGCTGCACGCCCTCGCGGAACGTCACGTTGGGCTGGTTGCGCGCGGCGACGGCCAGGCCCTGCGTGGCGGCCCGGTCGGCGATGGCCTTGAGCTGCGCCTCCAGCCGGGCGAGCTCCTGGTCACCCTTCTCGTGCCGGAGCAGGATGTGGCGCGCCGTGGCCTGGTCGCCCTGCCGCGCGTCCACGCGCACCAGGTGCACGCCGAACTGCGTGGTCACGGGCTCCGAGATCTGCCCCACGGGAAGGGCAAAGACCACGGAGTCGAACGCCGGCACCATCTGCCCGCGGGTGAAGGTGCCGAGCGAGC
>DATING010000285.1:0-2587 GCA_035474555.1 Longimicrobium sp.
CCGATCCCGCCCTGTCCGTGGAGATCGACGTCATCAAGACCACGGGCGACGTGATCCAGGACGTGCCCCTGGCCAAGATCGGCGACACGGGGCTCTTCACCAAGGAGCTGGACACGGCGCTGCTGGCGGGGGCGGCGGACCTGGCCGTCCACTCGCTCAAGGACGTCCCCACGCGCCTCCCGGACGGCCTGGTGCTCGCGGCCGTGACGGAGCGCGCGGACCCGCGCGACGTGCTCCTGCTGCCCCCGGGCGCGTCCGGGGACCTCCATTCGCTCCCGCCCGGCGCGCGCGTGGGCACCAGCTCGCTCCGCCGCCGCGCCCAGCTGCAGGCGCTGCGGCCGGACCTGTCCGTGCTCGACCTCCGCGGCAACCTGAACACCCGCCTCGCCAAGCTGGACCGCGGCGACTACGACGCCATCGTCCTGGCCGCGGCGGGGGTGCTGCGGCTGGGATGGAGCGACCGCATCGCCGCGTACCTGGACGCGCCGGCGTGGCTCCCGGCCGTGGGGCAGGGGGCGCTCGCCATCGTGGCCCGGGGGGACCGGACGGACGTGGTGGAGCGCCTCCGCCTCCTGCACGACCCCCGCGCCGCCGCCTGCACCCGCGCCGAGCGTGCCCTGCTGCGCGCGCTGGAGGGCGGCTGCCAGGTGCCCATCGGCGCGCTGGGGCGGGTGGTGGAGGGAGACCGGCTCGTCCTCCAGGGGCTGGTGGCGGAGCTGGACGGCGGCCGCATTCTCCGCGTGGAGGAATCCGGTCCCGTGGCCGAGGCGGATGCCATCGGGCGGCGGGCGGCGGACGCGCTCCTGGCCCGGGGCGCCGCCGGCATCCTGGCCGGCATCCGCGCGGCGCTGGCGCCCGAGCCCGCCGCGCCGTGAAGCCGCCCGTCCCTCCCGCGAACAAGGTGATGATCCGGGACGAGGTGCTGCACCGCTTCGGACGCCCGCGGTGCGGCACGGTCGTCTTCACCAACGGCGTGTTCGACATCCTGCACCGCGGGCACGTGGAGTACCTCTACGCCGCCCGCGCCCTGGGCGACGCGCTCGTGGTGGGATTGAACACGGATGATTCGGTGCGCCGGCTGGGCAAGGGCGCGGACCGGCCCATCAACCGCGAAGACGATCGCGCGATGGTGCTCGCCGGCCTCGGGTGCGTGGACGCGGTCACGCTGTTCGGCGACGATACGCCGCGCGCGCTGATCGCGGCGCTGCTGCCGGACGTGCTGGTAAAGGGCGGGGACTACACGGTGGATACCATCGCCGGCGCGGACGAGGTGCGTGCCGCCGGCGGGCGCGTGGAGGTGATTCCGCTCGTTCCCGGGCGGAGCACCACGGCGATCCTGGAACGAGCAAGGGGAGGCGGGGCGGATGAGTGACGATTCGATGCCGGCGGCGGGCCGCGGGGACGGGCGCGCGCCCGGGGCACTGCGCCCCATCACCCTGGAGCGCGGCGTGGGATTGTACGCCGAGGGCTCCTGCCTGATCACCGCCGGCCGCACCAGGGTGCTGTGCACGGCTTCGGTGGAAAAGGGCGTGCCGGGGTGGCGCAAGGGGCAGGGGCAGGGATGGGTGACGGCGGAGTACTCCATGCTCCCGCGCGCCACCAGCACCCGCAACCGCCGCGAGCGCGGGCAGGTGGGCGGCCGCACGCAGGAGATCCAGCGCCTCATCGGCCGCTCGCTGCGGGGGTGCGTGGACATGGCCGCCATGGGCGAATGGCAGATCACCATCGACTGCGACGTGCTGCAGGCGGATGGCGGCACCCGCACGGCCTCCATCACCGGCGGCGCCGTGGCCCTGTACGATGCCTGCGCCTGGCTGCAGCGGCAGGCCGGCCTGGCCGCGTCGCCCTTCGGCCGCTTCGTGGCGGCCATCAGCGGCGGCGTGGTGGACGGCACGACGCTGCTGGATCTGGACTATTCCGAGGACGTGCGCGCCGAGGTGGACCTGAACGTGGTCGCGCGCGAGGGCGGGGGGCTGATCGAGGTGCAGGGCACGGGCGAGCACGGCGACTTTACCCCCGAGCAGCTGGCTGGCCTCGTGGCGATGGCGTCCGGCGCCATCCGCGAGCTGAACGCCATGCAGCGCGCCGCCGTCGCGTGACGCGCCTGGTGGTGGCCACGCGCAACCCCGGCAAGGTGCGCGAGATCCACGAGATGCTGGCCGGCCTGGGGGGATACGAGGTCGTGGGCCTGGCGGACCTCGCCATCCCCGAGTCGCCGGAGGAGGATGCCGTCGAGGCGTTCGATACCTTCGAGGAGAACGCGTTGGCCAAGGCGCGCTGGTTCGCGGCCCAGACCGGTCTGCTGGCGCTGGCGGATGATTCCGGGATCTGCGTGGACGCACTGGGCGGCGCCCCAGGCGTGCGCTCCCGCCGCTTCGCCGCCGCGGACGAGGCCCGGGGCGAGCGCCAGGACGAGGCGAACAACCGGCATCTTCTGGCCCTGCTGCGGGACGTGCCGGACGACGCGCGCACGGCCCGCTACGTCTGCGCGGCGGCGCTCGCGTGGCCGGACGGGCGCGAGCTGGTGCGCACGGGGACGTGTGACGGGACCATCCTGCACGCGCCGCGGGGACAAGGCGGCTTTGGC
>DATING010000286.1:0-2017 GCA_035474555.1 Longimicrobium sp.
TGCGCGGCGCGGTCGGGCGGCTGGAGCGTGCCGAGACGCTGGCCCAGCTCGCCGGCGGCATGGCCGAGGAGATGCGCGAGCTGACCGGCTTCGACCGGGTGTGGGTGTACCGTTTCCATCCCGACTGGCACGGCGAGATCATCGGCGAGGCGCGCCGGGACGGCATCGAGACCTGGCTGGGGATGCACTACCCCGCCTCGGACATCCCGGCCCAGGCGCGCGCGCTCTTCCTGCGCAACTGGATCCGCTCCATCCCGGACCTGGGGTTCGTCCCCTCGCCGCTGGTGCCCGGCGACGACCCGGTCACCGGAAAGCCGCTGGACCTGGGCCGCTCGGCGCTGCGCAGCGTGTCGCCCATCCACGTGCAGTACCTCGCCAACATGGGCGTCACGGCCAGCCTGGTGATCTCGCTCATCCACCGCGGCAAGCTGTGGGGGCTCATCTCCGGCCACCACTACACCGGCCCCAAGCACGTGCCGGCGGACGTGCGCGCCGTCTGCGAGTTCCTGGCGCAGGCGCTGTCGCTGCAGGTGGGCACGGCCGACCGGCTGGAGGACCGCGAGCACGCGCTGGAGGTCCGCGCGGCGCAGAGCCGGCTGCTGGCGCGGCTGGGCGACGACCCGCTCCCGGGCCGCGTCCTGACCCGCGGCGACGTGACGCTGCTGGACCTGGGCTCCGCGGACGGCGCCGCCTTCGTGCACCAGGGGCACACCGAGCACGTGGGCCACATCCCCGGCCAGGCGGAGCTGGACGCGCTGCTGCAGTGGCTGCGCGGGCGCGACGACGACCTGTACCAGACCACGCGGCTGGGGGCGGACTTTCCCCCCGCCGCGGCGTACCCGGAGATCGCCAGCGGGCTGCTGGCCGTGCCGCTGTCCCGCGACCGGCGCGACTGGGTGCTGTGGTTCCGCAAGGAGCAGCGCCAGACGGTGCGCTGGGCGGGGGACCCGCGCAAGCCCGCGACGATTTCCGAGAACGGCTCGGCGCGGCTGCACCCGCGGGGGAGCTTCGACCTGTGGGAAGAGGAGATGCGCGGCACCAGCTGCGAGTGGCACGAGATCGAGCGCGAAGCGGCGCTGGACGTGCGACGGGCCGTGCTGGACCTGCTGGTGCGCCGCGCGGAGGAGATCGCGCTGCTGAACCGCGACCTGGCGCTGGCCAACGCGCAGCTGGAGGAATCCGCCGTGGAGCTGGAGACACAGGCGGAGGAGCTGATGAGCCAGCGGGCGGAGCGCGAGGAATTGCTGCGGCTGGAGCGCGAGCTGCGCGCGGAGGCGGAGGACGCCAACCGCGCCAAGGCGGACTTCCTGGCGGTGATGTCGCACGAGCTGCGCACGCCGCTCAACGCCATCGGCGGCTACGCGGAGATCATGGCGCTGGGCGCCCGGGGCCCCGTCACGGGCCCGCAGCAGGGGGACCTGGAGCGCATCCAGGTGAACCAGCGGCACCTGCTGGGGCTCATCAACAGCATCCTCAACTTCACGCGGCTGGAGGCGGGGCAGATCCAGCTGGCCATGGCGCCGGTGGACCTGCAGGCGCTGCTGCACGGGATGGAGGCGCTCGTGGGGCCGCAGATGCGCGCCAAGCCGCTGGAGCTGCGCATCGGCGACTGCGGCGCGGGGGCGGCGGTGCTGGGGGACGAGGAAAAGCTGCGGCAGATCCTGCTGAACCTGCTCACCAACGCGCTCAAGTTCACCCCCGCGGGCGGGCGCGTGGAGGTGGAATGCGAGCAGGATGGGGGCGAGATCCGCATCCACATCCGCGACACGGGACGGGGGATCGCGGCCGATGAGCTGGAGTCGGTGTTCGAGCCGTTCGTACAGGTGGACCGGCACATCACCCCGCACACGGACCAGGGCGTGGGGCTGGGGCTCGCCATCAGCCGCGAGCTCGCGCGGCGGATGGGGGGGAACCTGTCCGCGGAAAGTCGGGTGGGCGAAGGCTCCACCTTTACGCTCACCGTCGCCGCCGCCCATCCCGCGCCCCGGCCCCGGTGATGGCGGCCTGACGGCGACGT
>DATING010000287.1:0-10179 GCA_035474555.1 Longimicrobium sp.
GCTTGATCTTGTCCTTGTCGCGCTCGATCCGGTCGGCAGTGTCCTTCTCGATCGGATAGCCGTCCGCCATCTCGATCGACGGGGCGAGCACGTCGGCCAGGCTCAGCTTGCCGTAATCGGCGAGCATCACCATCAGCCCGCCCGGCGTACCGGGCGTGACGGCCGCCAGGGGCCCGTACTCCGGCGGATACGGCATCCCCCGCCCGCGGTAGAACTCGGGCGTGGCGCCGGTGGGGGCCACGCCCAGCGCGTTGATGCCAATCACCTGGCCCGAGTGGGGATTGTAGATGAGCGCCTGCGTCTCGCCGCCCCAGCTCAGCACGTCCCACATGGTGGATGCCGCCGCGAGCATGGCGCACGCCGCGTCCACCGCGTTGCCGCCCCGCTGAAACGTCATGGCGCCCGCCGTAGCCGCCAGCGGCTTGCCCGTGATCGCCATCCAGTGCCGGCCGTGCAGCACCGGCTTGGCGGTCTGCTGCGCGGCCGCGGGCAGGGCGAGCGCGAGGGCGGCGAGACCCGCGAGGACCGGGAGGCGGCGGAGGATTCGGGGCATCATGGGCGGATGGGGTGAGCGAGACGTTTCGACACGGCGGAAGCGGCTTTGTCTACAGTTTACGTCGTCCGAGCAGACCACACCAGTCGCGTCCGGAGCGCACCACGCTCCCATTTCGCCAGCTCGGGAAAATGTTGTGGGACGGGCTTTTCTTCATCAGAAGTGAACACTATGCTCCCCTGTGGACGGGAGCACTCCGGCGGGGGACGATGTCGGATATGTCCCGTACTTGTGTGGATTGCAAAAGGGACATATACTGGAGGAGGATTGCCGATGGCCTTCGCACTCGCACTGCCCGACGAATGGGTGAGCCAGGGGTGGAAAGTGAAGATCCGGGACGATGAGCGAAACGAGACGCCGCATGCCACCTTTCTGCGCAAGCGGCAGGCGTGGCGGCTGAGCCTGCGCACCTGCGCGTTCCTGGATGCGCAGCCGGACCCCGCCGAGGTGCCGCGCGGGCTGGTGGAGCACGCGTGGAGCAAGCGGCAGGGGCTTCGCCGCAGCTGGAACGCCATGTACCCGGAGAACCCCGTCTACTCGGAGGACAACGACCGATGATGCCCAACATCCTGCTGGTTGCCGATAAGCGCACCGAAGCCTGGGCGGGCGGCGACTTTCCCGCCGAGCCGCTGCGGTCGTTCGACGACGTGCTGGGCGCGTTCGACCGCACGAGCACCGCGCGCGCGCCCGTCATCTGGATCGCCGACCAGGCCACGCAGGTGTGCCCGCTGGCGCACCACAAGCCGCGTTCCGGCGCCAACCACCGGCTGCTGCTGCTCAACGGCATGAGCTGGGTGGAGCGCGAGGTCCTGAGCCTGGTGTTTCGCTTCGTGGTGTCGCCGGGGCAGGGGATGCGGCTGCTTCCCCCGGACGAGCTCAAGGACGTGCTGGCGGCCCCCGAGCGCGGTGACCTGTTCATCGGCGGCTTTGCCAGCCCCTGCGACGACCTGGTGGTGCTGTACCGCGGAACCCTGGAGCCGGTGGTGGTGCCGTTCGCCTGGTTCGAGCGGCGTCCGGGCGTGCGGCTGGACTTCGACGCGTTCGGCGTTTGCGACAACGGCCAGACGGTCACCTTTGGCGAGCACGAGGTGGCCACCGACGCCATCCTCTACGCCCACGACGCGGCGTACCGCAAGCGCGCCAAGCAGCGAGAGCTGCAGCACGACGACTCGTTCGGCGCCTCGCTGCGCAGGCTGCGGCTGTCCCACGGCCTGCGCCGCGGCGACTTTGGCGGCATCTCCGAAAAGGAGATCGCCCGCATCGAGCGCGGCGAGATCGCCACGCCACACCGCCGTACGCTCGAGACCCTCGCCGCGCGCCTGGGGGTGAGCGTCGACGAGCTGGGGACGCACTGAGCGTTGCCTGGGGGAACGCGTTTGCTTAAACTGGACAGTGGACCTGCTGGATGGAAACCCGGTATGCGTGGGATCCAGAAAAGGCGGAGAGCAACTATCGAAAGCACGGCGTGCTGTTTTCCGAAGCACGAACGGTGTTCGACGATCCGCTGATGCTGGTCTATGAGGACGGCGAGCATTCCTTCATGGAGCAGCGATACCTGGCCGTGGGGTGCTCCGTGGATTCCAGATTGCTGTTGGTCGCGTATACGGAACGTGCAGACGTGATCCGCATCATCAGCGCGCGCGAGGTCACACGTCGCGAGAGGAGAGCGTATGAAGGTTGATCACGACGATGACATCCTTCCGGAGTATGAGCTTTCCGGCGGAGTGCGAGGGCGGTACGCCGACCGTCTCACCCCCTCCGAACGGGAAGCGTCGAAGCGCCGGGCGTGGCCGGAGATGGTGAACGAGTTGAGCTCGTACACACTTCGCCAGGTCGAGGAGCTGGAGACGGCGCTCTTCACGTTCTTCGTGCTGGCGGGACACGAGCCGGTGCAGAATGCCGCGCGCCACGCGGCCACCCTGCTGGATCCGACACAGCAAGGAAATCCCGCACGCTTGGTGCAGGGGCCGCGGCCGACGGGACTCACGGACCCCGCATTGCTGAACCAGCTGCAGGCCATCGCCGGCCAGCGTGGGTGGGTAGAGCATCCGTTCCCCTCGTCCACGAACGATCGCGAATCGCTCAAGCCCGTGCTTGCGCGCCTGGAGCCGATCTACGACGAGGTCCGGACGCTGAAGGCGCGAGTGGAGCGCCTGGTCGAGCAGCACCTGGCGGGGGCCGGCCTGTCTCCGCACGAGATCGAGCGGAGGACGGAGGAGACGGCGAAGCTCTGGCTTGCTGCCTGAATCTCCGCCCGGATGAAACGCAGCGCGCCGCGGAGGTCCATCCTCCGCGGCGCGCTTCGTTTCGATCCCGTCCGCCAGGTGGCGTCGCTACGTCCGCACGCGAGCCATGAGGACGAGGCCGGCCACCAGGAAGAGCAGGTTGGGCCCCCACGCCGCCAGTAGCGGATCGATGGCGCCGCTGCTGCCGATGGCCTTGCCCACGCGGAAGAGCAGCATGTAGATGATGGTGATCCCCAGGCTGATGCCCACGCCGTACGCCGCGCCCCCCCGGTTGGACGACGTGGCCAGCGGCGCCCCGAAGAGCACGATCACGATCACGGCCAGCGGCACGGCCAGCTTTTGCGCCTGCTCCACCCGCAGCGGGTCCGCATCGCCGCCGGAGCGCTCGATGGCGCCGATGAAGCGCGTCATCTCGGCGTAGCGCATCTGCTCGGGCTCGCGGGGCTCCGCCATCAGGTCCTCGGGCGTCTCCACCAGCCCGGGGACGTACAGCGTGTCGAACTTGACCGCCTTCTCCGTGCCGTCCGCGCGCAGCTCGCGGCGCCAGCCGTCCTCCAGCCGCCAGCCACGCTTTTGCCCCCACAGGGCGCGGCGCGCCATCAGGTGCATCCCCGCCGCTTTGGGGGTGGCGTTACGCTCCAGGGCCAGCTCGCTCAGCTCGCCCGTGGCGGCGTCCAGGCGGCGGGCGGAGAGCACCCCCTCGCGCTCCGTCTGGAAGACGAAGTTGATGCGGGGGCCGGTGTTGGTGGTCTCCGTCTGCTCGCCGCGCAGGACGGCGGCCTTGCGCAGCGCCGTCGGCACGATCTCGCTGAGCCCGAACGCCCCCGCGCTGAGCACGATGGAAAGCAGCCAGATGGGGACGAACAGGCGCCAGAAGCTCACGCCGCCGGCCTTGGACGCCGTGATCTCCTGGTGACGCGTCATCCCGCCGATGGTGAAGACCGTGGCCACCAGGGCGGAGATGGGGAACGCGTAGACCATGAACAGCGGGAACTGGTAGACGTACGCCAGCGCCATCTTGCCGATGGGCACGCCGCGGTCCATGTAGGTGTCGATGTGGTCGGTGATGTCGCCGATGATGAACAGCAGCGGCAGCCCCATCACCAGCATGAAGAAGGTGGTGAGGAACTGGCGGATGAGGTAGCGGTCCAGGAGCTTCATGGCCGGCGCCTCCGCAGGCGGGCCAGGGGCGCGGCGGCCCCGTCGCGGACGGCCTGCAGGAGCGAGTCCCAGGCGCTGCTGCGCGCCGTGGACGTTTCCTTGCCCATGGTCGCCACGCCGAACAATCCCACCACCATCATCACCGCGTTCATGACCCACATGGCGAAGATGGGGGTCACGATGCCGCGGCCGGCCAGCGACTCGCCGCCGATGAGCCCCACGTAGTACAGGGAGAACACCGCCATGCTGGTGGCGATCACCATCCCGATCCCCCCGCCGCCAAAGCGCAGGGCCAGGGGCGCGCCCACGATGACGAACACCAGCGAGGCCACGGCGATGGAGTACTTCTTGTGGATCTCCACGGAAAAGTTGCGGATGCTCTCGTCCAGCTGCCCCAGCTGCCGGTGCGCGTTGCCCAGCATGTCGGCCGTGCGGCGGGTGCGGGTGCGCACGTTGCCGTCCTCCACGGGGAGCCCTTCGGCGCCAGCGCCCTCGGAGCCCTCGATCCCCGCGCCGCGGCCGCCGGCCAGGGCGAACTCCAGGTCCGCCAGGGCGCTCTGCCGCAGGTTGGCGGACTCTTCCCGCCGCTGGCGCGAGATGGTGTCGATCTGCGCCTGAAGCATGCCGATGGTCATCTCGCGGTCGCCGCGGTAGCCGTCCGGCCGGTCGTTGCGCTCCAGCTGGTTGCCGATGCCCGCGATGCCGAAGATCTGCTTCTTGAAGTAGATGCGGCGAAAGTTCTGCGGCTCGCCCGCCGACACCTCGCGGGTGTGCCCGTCGAACAGCTGCAGCATCATGTCCTTGCCGTTGCCCGTGAACGCCGCCACCCCGGAGTCGGCGAAGACGGTGTGCAGGGTGCCGGGATCGCTTACGTCGAAGATCTGCACGTCCCACATGCGGTTGGTGCCCGGCTCGATGCGGCCCGCGCGCAGGTAGTACACCTTGCCGCCGTTCTGCGGCGAGATGCGGTTGAGCGACTGCTCCTCCAGCAGGAACGTGGGCGTCTTGCGGCTGATGTCCACGATGAGCTGGCTCCACCGGTGGTTGCTCTCCGGCAGCACGCGGTCGTTGAACCAGATCATCACCCCCGTGAGCACGGTGGCCAGCACCAGCAGGGGCGCCAGCAGGCGGCGCAGGTCCACCCCGCTGGCCTTGAGCGCCGTGATCTCGTTCTCCGCCGTGAGGGTGCTGAAGGTAAAGAGCACGGCCACCAGCACGGCCATGGGAAAGGTCAGCGCCAGCGTGGCCGGCAGCGCCAGCCCGAAGAACTCGGCGATGACGCGCGGGGGCAGCCCCTTGCCCGCCAGGTCCGCCAGGCGGCGCGCCAGGGTGTTGATCAGGATCACCCCCGTGAGGGCGATGAAGGAGAACAGGAACGGGCCCAGGTGCGCCCGGATCAGGTACCGCGTGAGGATCTTCATCCGTGCCGATGGGGCCTTGCCGGGGGTGAGCAGCGGCGCATAGTATAGGCGACGGGGCGGGGAGGAACAACCCGCGCTGTCCATTCCGTCCGCTAAATCAAACGACCGGCCTGTTCCCTTGATACCGATCCGCGGTGTGCTCCGTTCCGCCGCGCCCGCCCTGGTGCTGTTGCTGGCCGCGGCGGGCTGCGCCGACCGTCCGCCCCCGCCGGAGTTCAAGGCGGACCGTGCATGGTCGCACCTGGTGCAGCAGGTTGCGTTCGGACCCCGGCACGCGGGGCACCGGGGGCACGCCCGTCAGCTGGAGTGGCTGCGCGGCGAATTGGGCCGCCGCGCCGACACGGTGCTCGTGCAGCCGTTCACGGCTCCCGGTGAAAGGGGCACGCCGGTCCGGTGGACCAACGTGGTGGCGCGCTTTCGGCCCGAGGCGGCGGAGCGCATCCTGATCGTCGCGCACCGCGACACGCGCCGGAACGCGGGCGGGTCCGCCGAGGCCATGGACCGCGGGCGCCCCGTCCCCGGTGCCAACCTGAACGCGTCCGGCGTGGCGGTGATGCTGGAGCTGGCGCAGCTCCTCCGCGAGCAGCCGCCGTCCGTGAGCGTGGACCTGCTGTTCGCGGATGGCGACGACGTGGCGGACACCGCCCCCTTCGCGGGGACCCGGCACTTCGTCCAATCGATGCCGGGGTACCGGGCCCGCTACGCCGTGGTCCTGCAGGCCGTGGGGGACTACGAGCCCCGCTTTCCCCGCGATCCCGCATCGGATTCCGCCGCGGCGGGGCGGATCTGGGACGCGGCGCGCCGGCTGGGGCACGACACGCTCTTCGTGGCGGAGCGCGCGCGGCCCCTGCGCAGCCAGGCGGAGGTGCTGGCCGCGGCCGGCATCCCGACGGTCGTCATCCGCGACCCGGAGTACGGGCCGGCGAACCTGCGCTGGCACTCCGTGGACGACCGCCCGCAGTACCTGAAGCGCGAAACGCTGTCCGCCGTGGGCGAAACGCTCGTGGCGGCCCTGTACGCCGAACCCCCGGACCCGGAGCGCTGAGCATGGCCGCCACCCCGCAGGAACGACTGGCCCTGGGCGTGGCGGCGCTGCTGCTGGCCGCCGGCGCCGCCGCGCGCATGCTGACGGGCGGCCCCGCCCCCGCGGAGCTGGCCGGCCCCCCCGCCGCCGAGGCGGGCGTCTCCCGCCTGGCGGCGCAGGTGGAGGACTCGGTGGAGCGGGCGGAACGCCGCCGCGCACCCCTGGCCCCGGGGGAGCGGATCGATCCCAACACGGCCCAAGCGGACGAGCTGGACCGCCTGCCGGGGGTGGGCCCCGCGCTGGCGGAGCAGATCGTGGAGCGGCGGGCGTCGCACGGCCCGTTCCGCACCCTGGCGGACCTGGACTCCGTCCCCGGCGTGGGGCCCGCGATGCTGCGCAACGCGGCGCCGCACCTGGGCTTGCGCCCCGCGCCCGCGGCCCCCTCCGCACGCCCCCCTTTCCAGGCGGCTGACCCGGTAGCAGATTTGGATCGTGCCCCGGACAAAGTGACCGGGCGAGGCGCTCCGGCGTCTGGCGGGGTGGTGGACGTGAACACGGCGTCCGCGGACGAACTGGCTACCCTGCCGGGGATCGGGCCGGCGCTGGCGGGGCGCATCGTCCAGTGGCGGGCGGCGCACGGCCGCTTTGGATCGGCGGAGGCGCTGGCGGAGGTGCCGGGGATTGGCCCTGCCACGGTGGCGCGCCTGCGTGCGCGGGTGCGCGCTACGCCTTGACACCACTTGTAGTTGCGGCGAAACTTCATTCCCGTATCCCCCGAAATTCCGCCGGGCCGACCGCGTTCCAACCGCGGCCCGGCATCTCCGCCCAATAAACAGGGCTAGATGGCCGTTTCCGCTCCCGCAGACCGGATTGGCGAACAGCTGATCCACGAGGGCCTCGTCAGCCGCGAGCAGCTTTCCAAGGCACTGGACGACGCGCGTTCCAACGGCACGCGTGTGGGCTACAGCCTGGTCAAGCTCGGCTTTCTCGGCGAGCAGGACCTCGTGCGCGCGCTCGCCCGCCAGCACCGCATCCCCGCCGTGGACCTGGAGCGGGTAAAGCTGGATCCCAAGATCCTCAAGCTCGTCCCCACCGACATCGCCATCAAGCACCAGGTGCTGCCGCTGCGGCGCGTGGGGCGCACGCTGACCGTGGCGATGGCCAACCCCACGGACCTGGGGGTGCTGGACGACCTGAAGTTCGTCACCCGGCTGGACATCGAGCCGGTGATCGCGGGCGACTTCTCGCTGCGCAAGATCATCGAGAAGGAGTACGAGGGCGGCGATGACAACCGCATCAACGACCTGCTCAAGCAGATCGAGGCGGACGACATCGAGGTCATGGCCGACACGGAGGAGGAGATCTCGGTCACGGCGCTGCAGGCGGCCGTGGACGAGGCGCCCGTGGTCAAGCTGATCAACGGCATCCTCACCGACGCGGTGCAGCGCGGGGCGTCGGACATCCACTTCGAGTGCTACGAGAAGGACATCCGCGTCCGTTACCGCATCGACGGCGTGCTGATGGAGATCATGCGGCCGCCCATCAAGATGAAGGCGGCGCTCATCTCGCGATTCAAGATCCTGTCGGAGCTGAACATCGCGGAGCGGCGGGTGCCGCAGGACGGCCGCATCAAGCTGCGGCTGGGCAAGCGCGTCATCGACTTCCGCGTATCGACCCTGCCGACGCTGTTCGGCGAGAAGATCGTGCTCCGAATCCTGGACAAGGGCAACCTGACGCTCGATCTCGAGAAGTTCGGGATGGAGGAGAAGGCGGAGCGCGACTTCATGCGGGCCATCATGAACCCGTACGGGATGGTGCTGGTGACGGGCCCCACGGGCTCGGGCAAGACGACGACGCTGTACAGCGCCCTGTCGCGCATCAACACGCACGAGGTCAACATCATGACGGCGGAGGATCCGGTGGAGTACAACCTCCACGGGATCAACCAGGTGCAGGTGCGCACGGAGATCGGGATGACCTTCGCGGCGGCGCTCAAGGCGTTCCTGCGGCAGGACCCCAACATCATCATGGTGGGCGAGATCCGAGACCTGGAAACGGGCTCCATCGCCATCAAGGCGGCCCTCACGGGCCACCTGGTGCTCAGCACCCTGCACACCAACGACGCGCCCAGCACCATCACCCGTATGGTGGACATGGGGATCGAGGCATTCAACGTGGCCAGCGCCGTGAACCTGATCACGGCGCAGCGCCTGCTGCGGCGCATCTGCTCCAACTGCAAGGAGCCCACGACGTACCCGGCGGAGTACCTGCGGGCGGCGGGGCTCTCGGATTCGGACCTGGACGGCATCACCTTTTACAAGGGCGCCGGCTGCGACACCTGCAACGGCAGCGGCTACAAGGGCCGGCAGGGGCTGTACGAGGTGATGGCCATGTCGCCCACGCTGCGGCGGATGGTGCTGCAGGGCGCCTCGGCGGCGGACCTGCAGCAGCAGGCGGTGGAGGAGGGGATGCTCACGCTGCGCATGGACGGCCTGCTGAAGGTGAAGCGGGGGATTACGACGCTGGAAGAGGTGATCAAGGAGACGGCGGGGTAGGAACGGGGCTTGGCGGGTGCCGGGCGCGGGGCGGGGTTCGGGGCAGGAAGAACTGCGGGTTACGGGTTACAGGTTACAGGGGACAGCCTGCAACGACGGTCCCGTGCCCGGCTGGCTCTTCGCCGCGAACGCCTGGGCTTCGCTTTCGGCGGAACCCGTCCCTGCCTGCTGTACCCTGTAACCTGTCCCCTGTAACCCGCAGTTCTCCCCCCGGCCCGCACGGTACGCATCTTGGTTACTCCAGGGATCAAACGACGAAAAGTCCAGCAGTTCCGTAAGCATAGATCGAGGCGCGCCTTGCACGCTGCAACACACGTTGCGGAGTGCACGGTGCGCAGCCGGACCGCGCCTTTGGGGGCCCCCCGGTGCCCAGGGCCACTTTCAAGCAGTTCTCCGCAGGAACAGAAATCCCCATGAGCATGACCGCCGAGGCCGGCCGCGTGGCCGCACCCGAGATCGCACGCACGCTGAACCTGCGCGCGCTCCTGGAAGAGATGATCGAGAAGGGCGCCAGCGACCTGCACGTGACGGCCGGCGAGCGCCCCAAGCTGCGCATCGACGGGCACATCACCGACAGCGGCGCCGACCACATCCTCACGCCCAAGGACTGCCTGCAGCTCACGTACAGCATCCTCACCGAGAACCAGAAGAAGCGGTTCGAGACGGAGGACGAGCTGGACTTCAGCTTCGGCATCCAGAACCTGGCGCGCTTTCGTGGCAACGTGTACCGGCAGCGCGGGTGCGTGGCCCTGGCCATCCGGCAGATCCCGTTCAAGATCCAGACGTTCGACGACCTGCGCCTGCCCCACGTCATCAGCAAGATGGCCGAGAAGCCGCGCGGGCTGGTGCTGGTGACGGGCCCCACGGGCTCCGGCAAGAGCACCACGCTGGCGGCCATGGTGGACAAGATCAACAAGGAACGCCGGGAGCACATCCTCACCATCGAGGATCCCATCGAGTTCATCCACCGCCACCAGGGGTGCATGGTGAACCAGCGCGAGGTGGGCAGCGACACGCAGTCGTTCGCCCGCGCGCTCAAGTACGCCCTGCGGCAGGACCCCGACGTGATCCTGGTGGGCGAGCTTCGCGACCTGGAGACGGTGCAGGCGGCGCTCACCATTGCCGAGACGGGCCACCTGTGCCTGGCCACGCTGCACACCAACAGCGCGGCCGAGACCATCAACCGCGTGATCGACGTGTTCCCCGCGCACCAGCAGCC
>DATING010000288.1:0-6106 GCA_035474555.1 Longimicrobium sp.
CCACGCGCGATCTGGACCTGCTCGGCCGCGGCCCGCACTCCCTCGAACGCCTGGAGAGCATCTTCGCGGACGTGTGGCAGCTGCGCGTGGAGGACGACGGGTTGGAGCTGGAGCCCGGGAGCATCCGGAGCAGAGAGATCCGCGAGGTGCAGGAATACGGCGGCGTGCGCGTGACCATGACCGCGAGGCTGGGGAACGCACGCATCCCTATCCAGGTGGACATTGGCTTTGGCGATGCGGTGACACCTGCACCCGCCGAAGTCACGTATCCCACCCTTCTCGATCTTCCCGCACCCGTCCTGCTGGCGTATCCCCGGGAGACGGTGGTCGCGGAAAAACTGCAGGCCGTGGTGGCGCTGGGATTCGCGAACACGCGTATGAAGGATTTCTACGACCTCTGGATTCTTGCCCGCGGCTTCCCGTTTTCGGGAGAGACGCTCTCGCGTGCCGTCGCGGCGACCTTCACGCGGCGCGGCACCGCGGTCCCGGACGACGATCCGGAAGGTCTCACGCCGAGGTTTTACGAAGATCCCGGCAAAGAGCGCCAGTGGGATGCGTTTCTCGGCAGGACCGGGCTCGCGTCTCACACGCCGGCCTTCCCCATCGCGGCCGATCTGCTGAGGGGCTTTCTCCTTCCTCCGCTCCGCGCGCTGCGCACGGGCGAGCCGTTCGCCCAGGCGTGGCCGGCGGGCGGACCGTGGACTCCCGGGACCTGAGCCCTACCCCCGCCGCCAGCGGGGCCGGCGGGGGCGTTCGACGAGATTGCCGGGCGGGGCGTAGCGCTGGCTGATCCGCTGCACGAACTCCATCTCGTCGTACACGGTGGTGAGGGCGATGCGCGACTCCATGATCAGCAGCACGCTGCTCCAGAACAGCAGGATGGCCCCCACGAAGCCCAGGAACAGCGCGACCCACGCATAGGCCACCCCCGTCACCGCCACCACGCCGATGGCCATGCTGGTGGCGATGAAGATGGCCAGCGCCATGTACAGCCGCGTGAGCGTCCGCGTCAGGAGCTTGGCACGCCGGGCCGTGCGCCCCAGCTGCAGCAGGAGCAGGTCGCGCTCCTCCGGCAGCAGGGTGCGCTCCTCGTCCTTGGCCTCTTCCGTCACCCGCTCGGTGATGGCGCGCGTGCGGTCCACCGAGCGCGACAGGCGGTTGCTGGTGGCCAGGATCAGCGAGCTGCTGGCCAGGATGAGCACCGCCGGCGTCACCATCGCCGACAGCACGCTGAGCGTTGCGGACAGGTTCTCGATCTGCATCGGCCGGCGCGGAACGGGACGTCATCACAGTCTCCACCCAACCTGCCACGCCGCCCGCCCGCGGGCAATCATCATCCGCAGCCGATCATCCCCCAAACGCGAGCCGCCCCGTCCGGCGGGAGCTCGGACGGGGCGGCGGATGCGTCGGCGGCGAAGGGTCAGCGGGCCGGGCGCAGCAGGTCGTACGGGTTCAGGTTGCGGCCTTCCCACCAGCGGCCGGCATCGTCCAGGATGGCGATGCTGAAGTGCAGGTGGTAGTCGCCCGGCTGCGCGTTGCCGGTATCGCCCACGAAGCCGATCACCTCGCCGCGCTCCACGCGCTGGCCCTCGCGCAGCCCCTCGGCGTAGCCGTCCAGGTGCGCGTAGTAGTAGCGGGTCTGCCCGTCTTCATCCAACAGGTACACGGCGATTCCGCCGCGCGAACCCTGGTGCAGCTTGACCACGGTGCCATCCGTCACGGCCACCACGGGCGTGCCGCGGGGGGCGTGGATGTCGATGGCGTGATGGGTGCGGCCCTCGGAGCGCGACTGGTTGTACGTGTCGCGCAGCTGGCCGCGGCTGATGCCGTCCACCGGCACCAGCAGCCCGGCGGATGCGTCGCGGCCGGCGCCGGCCAGGCCGGTGGTGGACGAGGCGAGCGAGCGGGCCTGCACCACGGGCGTGCCCAGCAGGCGCTGCGCGTGGGCGGGGGAGGCCATCGCGGCCAGTGCGAACGCGGCAAGGGCGCCGCGCACGGCGGTGGAACGGAGGGGATTCTGAAGCATGGGGGATGACTCTCAGTCGGGCGGCTCGACTGGCGTGGCGGGTGAGGGCCCGCGGTAGCCTCGTAGCTTTGCGTCCCCGCCTTTCGACGGGTTTGCCGTTGTCGGATTGAGGTCCCGGATGGATCCTGCGGCCGGGAGAACGAATCGGGGCCCTGCTGATGCGCTCCGGCGCACTGCCCGCCCTCCGGTCCGTCTCCCGCCGGACCGCAGATCGATGGACGCGCGATTCCAGCCCCGGAGCACGGGGTGAGGCTGGGTGGGTCCACGGTGTAAAGGGGATCAGTGCGGGCACATCATAGTGCGCCATCCACCGCCGCGCCAGAGTGTCGTGATGCTAAAAACTCTAGCATCTACGCCATTTTTAGACGTATCGCGATAAGACGCAACGGCTTAGGGATTTCGTCGCGGCGGATGTATCAGCTGCACTGGAGGGCGGATTCAGGGCCCCGCATCCTTGATCACTGCCGTCGTCCAACCTTTGGAGAACGCTACGTTCAGGGCGCCACGTACGCCTCTACCTCGATTTCAACCAGCATGTCGGGATCGATGAGGGCCCGCACCTCCACCATGGTCGCGGCGGGGCGCACGTGCGCGAAGAACTCGCCGTGCGCGCGGCCGAACGCCTCCCACTGCCCGATGTCGGTGACGTACATCCGCGTGCGCACCACGTCCTCCATCCGCGCGCCGGCGTGCGAGAGTGCGGCCTGGATCTTCTCCAGCGTCACGCGTGCTTGACTGTAGGCGTCGCCGGGAAACAGCACGGAGCCGTCCTCCGCCGTCGCCGTGGAGCCCGCCACGTAGACGTGCGGTCCCACCCGCACCGCGCGCGAGTATCCCACCATCGTCTCCCACGTTCCGCCGCTGGAGACCCGCATCCGCCCGCCCGCCTCTTCGCTGCTGAACGTCCCGTATCGGGCTCGCACACTGCGCGTCTCGCCGTCCACCACCTCCTCCTCCCACGCCGCCGCCGAATCACCGTCCGTCATCATCCACCTCCCCGTGGATCGCTCTTACTTTCGCACTTTCGCACTCCCGCACTTTCGCACTGCCGTTCAGTCCGCCAACTCGCCCCGCATCACCGTCACCGCCTGCCCGCCGAGCATCACGCGGTCGCCCGCGACGCGCACCTGCACGATGCCGCCGCGGCGCGAGGCCTGGAATCCCGTGAGCGCGTCGCGGCCCAGGCGCGCGGCCCAGAACGGCGCCAGCGCGCAGTGCGCCGAGCCCGTGACGGGGTCCTCCGGCACGCCCACCCGCGGCGCGAAGAAGCGCGACACGAAGTCGTATCCGCCGCCCTCCCCCCGCGCGGTGACGATCACGCCGCGCGCATCCACCCTGGCCAGCAGCCCCATGTCCGGCGCGAGGGCGCGGACCGCGGCCTCGGACTCCACCTCCACCACCCAGTCGAACAGGCTGCGGCCGGTGTAGACCGGGCGGACACCCAGCGCCTGCTCCAGCCCGTCCGGCGCGGGGGCGGGCTGCTCCGGCTTGGCGGGAAAGTCCATGCGGATCCAGTCGCCTTCCCGCACGGCCGTCAGCAGGCCGCTGCGGGTGTGGAAGCGCGCTTCGGCGTCCGGCGCCAGCAGCCCGTCCTGCCACAGCACGTGCGCGCTGGCCAGCGTTGCGTGGCCGCACAGGTCCACCTCCACCGCGGGCGTGAACCAGCGCAGGCTCCATCCGTCGTCCTGGCGATGGAGGAACGCCGTCTCGGACAGGTTCATCTCCGCCGCCACGTCGCGCATCCACGGCTCCTCGCGTGGCGCGTCCAGGATGCAGACCGCGGCCGGGTTGCCGGCGAACGGCCGGTCCGTGAATGCGTCCACCTGCACGATGGGCTGCGGCATGGTCGGGTTGCGGATGGGTGCGTTTCGGCGGATGCAGGGTCGTGCGCGGCGCAATCTATCCGCGGGGACGGGGGGCGCAAACGCGGAGGGGATGCGCCCTGGAGGGAGGCTGCCGGCACGGGCGGGGGCCCCCTCCCCCCCGGCCCCCCTCCCCCGCTTCGCGGGCAGGAGGGGGGAGAACTTCCGCGTAGATGAGGATGGATCGCGCCGGCAGCCGGCGGCCCCTCCCACGGCCCCTCCCCGCGCAAACTGCGCGTGGAGAGGGGAGAACGGCCACGGAGAGCCGCCGTGCGGCACCCACTCCGTCCATGCAAACAACCCCTCCCCCGAAGTTGGGGGAGGGGTCGACGGCCGTCGCGAGGAACGAGCGAAAAGGCCGGCGGGGGAGAGGGCTCCCGTCGCATCGCGACGGGAGCCAAACACACCGGCCCTCCCGCCGGAGTCCCGGGGGAGGGCCGATCTCGAACTCGTGTCCCTGCTCGGCGCGGATGTCCGCCGCGCCGTCAATCCACCGTCGCCAGCGCGGGGAGGGGTTCGGCGGAGGCGGTGCAGCCGGCATCGCGAAAGGAGCAGAGCACCTCCATCAGCCGCTCGATGTCCTGCGGCACGGAGGCGATGCCCACCGACACGCGGATGGCGCCCACCGCGTGGTCGCTCATGCAGTCGCTGAACACCTGGATGTTGAACGTCTCCGGCGTGAGCGTCTTGATGCAGCGGAACGCATCCTCGTCCGCGTACTCGAACGCGAACTCCGCCGCGCCGGGGTTGCAGAAGAAGCCCGTCCGCAGCGAAATCCCCGCGTCGTTGGCGCGCTGCTCCACCATCCGGAAGTCCACCAGCTCGCCGTCCGGGTCCAGCAGGTTGAACGCGACCGTGCCGCCGCGCATCTCCATCCCCTCCGGGCCGTAGATGCGCACCATGGGCGCGCCGTTGGAATGGCGCAGCGCCAGCAGCTCGCCCAGCAGCCGCTCCGTGAGCCGCATCACGTGCCCGCTGATGCGCCCGATGCCGATGTCGTCCATGAAGTCCAGCCCCGCCGGCACGGCCGCGATCCCCAGGTAGTTCAGCGTGCCGTCCTCGAACGCGCGCCCCGTCACGTGCTGCAGGTGCACCTGGTTCTGCGCGCTGACGAAGCGCACGGTGCCGCCCGCGAACCAGGGCCGGTGCAGCTCGCCCAGCGCGTTGCGGCGCGCCAGCAGCACGCCCACGCCGGTGGGGAATCCGAACATCTTGTAGAACGACACGCACACGAAGTCCGGCGCGTGCTGGCGCAGGTCCAGCCGGTTGGTGGGCACGAAGGCCGCCGCGTCCAGCAGCACGTGCCAGCCGTGCTCGTGCGCCGTCTCGATCAGATCCAGCGGGTGCTTGACTCCCGAGAAGTTGGACTGCGCGGGGAACGAGAAGAGGTTGTGCTTTTTGGGATCCGCGTCCGCCAGGTGCTCCTCCACCCCGCGCAGGCGCAGCTCCTCGCCCAGCGGCACGTAGCGCACGTCGGCGCCGTGGGCCGTGGCGAACTCGCGCAGGCCGTTGACGGAGTTGTGGTTGTCCGCCGTGAGCAGGAACTGGCCGCCCGGCTCCCACGGAAACGCCTCGCCCACCAGCTTGAGCGCGCCGCTGGCGTTGAGGGTAAAGACGACCTCGTACAGCTCCGGGTCGGCGTTGAAGTACTCCAGCACACGCACACGGGCCGCCTCGCAGAGCTGCGTGGCGGCCAGGGACGTGGGGTTGCGCGAGTGCGGGTTGCCAAAGACGCCGCGACACAGGAACTCCGTGTGCGCGCGCACCTGGCTCTCGGCGTACAGGCCGGCACCCGTAAAGTCCAGGTACACCTGCCCCGTCGCGTCCAGCCGGCTGAACTCGCGCTGCCGCAGCTCGTTGAACTGTGCTTCTTCCATCGGCGTGCCTCCAACGGGATCGATACCGGCGTAGATCGAAAAGGTATGAAGGTATGTACGCGCGGCGCCCGGGGGAAGGGCTTCGCCCGCAACGGTTTGAGATGGCGCCAGGTGCGCGGGATGTGGGGAGAGGCTTGGGCGGCGGCGGATCGCACGCGGCAGGGTTCCGGAACGAGGCAGGGTTTTACGGCGCCCGCTCCGCGGAGCCCCTCACCCCCCGGCCCCCTCTCCCGCAAACTGCGCGGGCGAGGGGGTGACGCGACCCGAAGTTGAGGGCGTGCACGAAGCCATCTACCTACCTTGGACCGTCCAGTCCCCGCAGGGGGACTTCGTGTAGTTGT
>DATING010000289.1:0-2404 GCA_035474555.1 Longimicrobium sp.
GTGTAGTCGTTGCGGCGAATTCATTCGCTCGGCTGGGACTTCGGCTCGGCTGGGACGATGGCTCTGTCGGGTTCGGCACCCGGCTTTCCGCACATCTGCACGAACTCCCCCTCCCCGCTCCACATCCGTCACCGCACGCCCGCGCTCCGCCGGATGCCGACGACCAGCGACCGCAGCCAGGGCTCGCGCATTTCGTCGCGGGCGGCGAGCTCGGCGGCAAAGCGGGCGCGCTCGTCGCGGGTGCGCGCCTGCTCGTGGATGCGCAGGGCCATCCGCAGCGCCCCGATCGTCTCCGGGTCGTGCACCGGGCGCATCAGGTCCTCCGTCCCCCAGCGCGTAAAGTCGTTGGAGGGCATCATCTTCTCCCCATACACGCCCAGGTGCCCCCAGAACCAGCCGGGGATGGAGACGCCCCGCAGCGCGCCGCGGGGAAAATCCGCCGCCCACGGCACCCGCTGGAACCAGCGCCAGGTGTTGGGGCTGTTGTGGGTCCGCGCCGTGAGCCCCACGAACCGCAGCCGGCGGCGCACGGCGTTCACGTCCACCCGCTCCTCGCGCGCCCACGCCGCCAGCGAGTCCGCCAGCGAGCCGAACGTGCCGCCGCGGCTCACCAGGTCCACCAGCGCGACCGGCCGCGGCGCGGCGGCGATCTGCGCCGGCGTGAGCTCCAGCGCCCGCAGCTGCGCGCGGAACGCGTCCACGGCCGCGCGCGGGAGGTCGCCTCCGGGGTGCACGGTTCCCGGCATGGACAGGTTCAGCAGGTCGCAGCGGTCCGCCCACGCCGTGTCCGCCAGCGCGCCCGTCAGGTAGTCGAACAGGTTCTCCGGCGAGCGGCCGATGAACACCAGCCGCGCATCCCCCGCCCGCGCCACGACGCGCGCGGAGCAGGAGCGGATCTCCGTCAGCGTCTCGTCCCACGGCGGGCGGTTGGGATACCAGTACGGCACGGGCGCCTCGGGGGCATCCAGCAGCCGCCCCAGCTGCTCGCGCCGCCGCACGTCCCAGCGAAACGGCACCACCCCCGCGCGGTTCGGCATCCGCCCGCCCCGCTCAGCCCGCCGCGAGCGCGCGGACGCCGGCGATCAGCCGCTCCACGTCGTCGCTCGTGGTGTACGGCGCCACGCCCGCGCGGATCAGCCCGCCGCAGTCGGAGAGCCCCAGCGCGTCGCAGACGGTGGTCGCGTAGAAGTCCCCGTTCCACACGAACACGCCCTCCGCCCCCAGCTGCCGCGCCGCCTCGTCCGGCGACACGCCCTCGATGGTAAAGCCCGCCGTGGGCGTGCGCGGACCGTCCGCCGGGGGGCCGTAGATGCGCACGCCACCGATCTCGCTCAGCCCCGCGTGCAGCCGCGCGAACATCTCCGTCTCGTGCCGCTCGATGGCCTGGTACGCGCCCCACAGCCGGTCGCGCAGGTGGTTGCCCGGCCCTCCCGAATCCAGCGACGCGAGCCATTCCACGGCCGCCGCGGTGCCGGCGATCCCCTCGTGGTTGAGCGTCCCCGTCTCCCACCGCTCCGGCGACTCGTTGGACGCGGGCGGCACCTTGTACGGCGTCAGCCGCTCCAGGTGCTCGCCGCGGCCCCACAGGATGCCCACGTGCGGGCCGAAGAACTTGTAGGCGGAGCAGGCCAGGAAGTCGCAGCCGATGGCCTGCACGTCCGGCAGCCGGTGCGGCGCGAAGTGCACCGCGTCCACGAAGCTGAGCGCGCCCGCCTCGCGCGCCAGCGACGCCACCGCCGTCACGTCGTTCACCGTGCCGATGGCGTTGCTGGCCGCGCCCACCGCCACCAGCCGCGTGCGGGGCGAGAGCGCGCGCTCCAGCGCCGCCAGGTCCAGCGTGGACGCCTCGGGATCGAACGGGACCACGTGCACCGTCATCCCGCGGTCCTCCGCGATCCGCCGCCAGGGCGCCACGTTGGCCTGGTGGTCCAGCTGGCTCACGATGATCTCGTCGCCCGCCTGCCACTCGCGCCCCAGCGAGCGCGACAGGTGAAAGGCGAGCGTGGTCATGTTGGCGCCGAACGCGATCTCGCGGGGCGACGGCGCGTTCAGGAACGCCGCCATGTTTGCCCGCGCGCGGGTGATGGCGGCGTCCGTCTCCTCGCTGGTGGCAAAGAAGCCGTGCGTGTTGGCGTTGTGCATCAGCAGGTAGTCGCGCACGGCGTCGCCCACCTGCCGCGGCACCTGGCTGCCCCCCGGCCCGTCGAAAAACGCGATGCTCCGGCCGCCGATCTGCCGCTCGAACACGGGAAAGTCGGCGCGGACGCGGGCTGCGAACTGGTCAGACATACGGTTGCTTATCGTGTGATGAATAGGATCACGAGGATCCGGTCCTCGTCTGCGTCGCGTGCTTCCGTCTACGCCCCCACCGCTCGCCCAGGCTCGCACCTCCCCCCAAAAACCC
>DATING010000290.1:0-1523 GCA_035474555.1 Longimicrobium sp.
GCAGCTGACGCTCCAGAGCGCGGACGACCCCGAGCTCGAGCAGTTCATCCGGGCGTTCCGCCAGGGCCCCCAGACGCCCGAGCCCGGAGCCTCCTGCACCGGCGGCACGGCCGACACCGTCTAGATGGAACGGAAGACCCCCAAAGACGCGGGACCGCTCATACTGCTGCTCGCCGCGGCGGCGGTGCTCTTCGCGGCGCTCGCGCTGTGGCTATACCTCACGAACGCGGAGCCGGGGGAGGGCTCGGCGGAGGCCGGGTTCGCCCGCGACATGTCCGTGCACCACGCGCAGGCCGTGGAGATGGCCGAGATCGTGCGGGACAAGACCCGGAGCGAGGAGATAAGGCTCATGGCCGCCGACATGGCGCTCACGCAGCAGGGCCAGATCGGGCGCATGCAGGGCTGGCTCGGGCTGTGGGGCGCCGCAGCGGATCCCCCGGGCGGCCGGCACATGGCCTGGATGGCCTCCTCCCCCGACACGCACGCCCACGCCACGATGGCCTCGGGCGGCGTCGACACGATGCCGGGCATGGCCACGTCGGACCAGCTCCGCGCGCTGCGCGCAGCGTCGGGCGAGCAGATGGACGTGCTGTTCCTGCAGCTCATGCTCCGCCACCACGAGGGCGGCGTGATCATGCTCCAGTACGCCTCGGAGCACGCCTCGGTGACGGAAGTGCGCAACCTCGCGGCGCAGATGCTCAGCTCGCAGACGAGCGAGAGCGAGTACCTGAAGCAACTCCTGGCCGCCCGCGGCGGAACCCCGCTGCCGCTGTAGTCCGGGTCGCCTCGCCGACGCCGTCATACCCCGCTGTCACACCGCCCCTGCTCCAGCCCGGGCCGCCCCGTGCCGCCGTCACACCCCGCCCACGCCGTCACACCCCGCCCCCGCCGCAGTCCGGGCCGCTACGCGCCGGCGTCACACCCCGCCCACGCCGTCACACCCCGTCCCCGCTGTAGTCCGGGCCGCCACGTGCCGCTGTCACACCCCACCCACGCCGTCACACAGCGATTGGTGCCATCGCACCTGTTGTGCGGCGTGTGATGGCCCGCGTCGGTGTGTGACAGCCGAACCGGGGTGTGACGACCAGTCGCTGACGTCAGATGCGGCGGCCGGCGCGGGCGCGGAACGGCTGGCGCACCGGCGGGTCCATCACCAGTGATCGCTGTCAGCGCGCGTCCGCAGCGGGTGATTGGCGATCACCGGGCCGCGAGGGGCCCCGCCGACCCCGCCAGAGGGTGCGCTAGGGTTGACGAGGTACCGCCCCCGTAGCTCAGGGGATAGAGCACCGCCCTCCGGAGGCGGGAGCGCAGGTTCGAATCCTGCCGGGGGCACCACGCGCTGGCCTGCACATATAGCTGAGCGTGACCGCAAAGAACAACTCCGAAGCATTATCGTGGAATGCATCGTGGAACGAACTCATTCCACGAACCGCTCCACGCCTTGGACTCGGCCGCATGCTGGGAGCCGATCGGCGACGACGAACGGCCTGAAAGCGCTGGTCGGCGCACTGCACCTCGTCGGC
>DATING010000291.1:0-7504 GCA_035474555.1 Longimicrobium sp.
GCCCGTCCCAGGTGGAGGTGCCGCGGCCGATCTCGTCCAGCAGCACCAGGGAGCGGTCGGTGGCGCCGTTCAGGATCGCCGCCGTCTCCGTCATCTCCACCATGAAGGTGGACTGCCCCATCACCAGGTTGTCCGACGCGCCCACGCGGGTGAAGACGCGATCGACCACGCCCACCTGCGCGAAGCGCGCGGGGACGAACGACCCCACCTGCGCCATCAGCTGGATGAGCCCGATCTGCCGCAGCACGGTGGATTTACCGGCCATGTTGGGACCTGTGAGGATCATCACCCGCGCGTCGGCATCCAGGTGCACGTCGTTGGGGATGAACTCCTCGCGCGGCATCATCGTCTCCACGACGGGGTGCCGGCCGCCGCGGATCTCCAGCGCGAAGCCGTCGTCCACGTGCGGGCGCACGAAGTCGCGGCGCACGGCCACCTCCGCCAGCGCCGCCAGCACGTCCAGCGAGCCGATGTGGTCCGCCACGCGCTGGATCCGCGGCACCTCGCGGGCGACCATCTCCCGCAGCTCCGCAAACAATCGCTGCTCCAGGGCGCCGATGCGCTCCTCCGCGCCCAGCACCTTCTCCTCCCACTCCTTGAGCTCCGCCGTGTAGTAGCGCTCGGCGTTGGCCAGCGTCTGCTTGCGGTGGTAGTGGCCCGGCACGCGCTCCGACTCGCGCCGCGTGACCTCCAGGTAGTACCCGAAGACGCGGTTGAAGCCGACCTTGAGCGTGCCGATCCCCGTCTGCTCGCGCTCGCTGGCCTGCAGCCGGGCTATGAAGTCCACGGCGCCGTCGCGGATGGTCCGCAGCTCGTCCAGGTCCGCGTGAAAGCCCGTGCGGATGACACCGCCGTCCGCGATGGAGACCGGCGCCTCGGGGTCGATGGCATGGTCGATGGCCTCGCGAACGTCCTCCAGCGGGTCCAGGTTCTCGCGGTGGATGCACAGGATGCTCGCGTGCGCGTTCTCCAGCGCCGACAGCAGCGACGGCAGCCGCGAGAGCGAGGCAGAGAGCGCCAGCATCTCCCGCGGCGTCGCGCGGCCGGCGCCCACCTTGATGGCCAGCCGCTCCAGGTCCCGCACCCCGCCCAGCGCGTCGCGCACGGAGCGCCGCATCCCGTCCCCGTCGAACAGTTCCGCCACGGCATCCAGCCGCGCGCCGATCTTGTCCGTGCGCAGCAGGGGCGCCAGCAGCCACTTGCGGAGAAGGCGGCCGCCCATGGGGGTGCACGCCTCGTCCAGCACGTGCAGCAGCGTTCCCTCCGGCCCCGTGCCGCGCAGCGTCTCCACCAGCTCCAGGTTGCGGCGCGTCATCTCGTCCAGCGCCATCACCCCGCCGGGGCGCTCCACGTGCGGCGGGCGCAGGCCGGGCGAGCCGGCGGGCTGCACCTCGCCCAGGTACTGGACGAGGGCGCCGCACGCCGCCGCCAGCCACTGGTCCTGCGCCTCGAAGCCGTAGCCCGCCAGGTTCGCGACCCGGAAGTGGCGGCACAGCTCCTCCGTGGCACCGCGCGGGTCGAACAGCCAGTCGCCGCGGTAGGTGAGCGTCGCCTTGTCCGCGCCCGGGAGGGGAAACAGCTCCCAGGTGCGCGGCAGCAGCACTTCCGACGGCTGCCAGATGCCGAGCACGTCCGGCAGGTCGTCCCACTCCACCCGGCGCGCCGTCAATTCCCCCGTCGTCAGGTCCGCCAGGGCGAGCCCCACGCTCCCCTCCCCCGCCGCGTCGCCCGCGACGGCGGCCAGGAAGTTGTTCTTGCGGGCGTCCAGCAGCGCGTCGCTGAAGACGGCGCCCGGCGTGACCATCTCCGTGACCTCGCGGCGCACGAGGCCCTTGGCCAGGGCGGGGTCCTCCACCTGGTCGCAGATGGCCACGCGCTTGCCGAACGCCACCAGCCGGCGCAGGTAGTTCTCCAGCGCGTGCGCGGGGATGCCCGCCAGCGGGGCCTTGCTCCCCCCGTTGTTGCGCGAGGTGAGCGTCAGGTCCAGCAGCTTGCTCCCTTCCACGGCGTCTTCGTTGAAGAGCTCGTAGAAGTCGCCCACGCGAAAGAAGATGAGCGCGTCCGGGTGGCGCGCCTTTACCTCGCGCCACTGCAGCATCAGCGGAGTGTCCTCGGACGCCATTCCTGCCGGGGGATGATTCTGAGTAGGGAGGACGCGGGCGCGCGGCGGCGCCTTGGGAACGGGTGAGGGCGCCAATGTAGGGGGATGCGTACGTGCCTGCAACCGGGGCGTTTGCGCCACCGAGCGCACGGAGTGAACACGGCGGGGGACAGGGGACGGGTGACAGGAGACAGGAGACAGCCGGGAGCGGGCTCCTGGCGCGACGGACTGCGCGGCGCAGGGGACAGGTCCGTTTCCCTCCCTGCACGACGAGAGGGGATGGATGGATCACAGGCGACGGCTCCTGGCGACCGGTGCGATGCCGTTCCCTGCGCCCTTCCCCCTCTGCCTCCGCTGCCGCTGTGGGAAACCGGCGTTTCTCTGCCGGCGCAGGATAAGTCCACGTAAGTACATGACAGGCAATGAGTTGATTTCATCGGGCGGGGGCCCGGGAACGGGAGATTGAGACGAACCGGGAAGGCGGATTGATGCCCCTGCCCCATGCTTCCCACGACCGCGCGGCCGTCGGGCCGCCAGCCGCACCCTTCTCCAGAGAACCGATCATGATGGACACCGATCATTCCGTCGACGTACTGGACCACACCGAACCTGCCACCGACGCCGCCACCTCCATCCGAATGGTGCAGCCGGTCGACTACAGCCACCTGCGCCTCCTGGCCGAGTGCGCCGCGGGCTCCATCGGCCGGCCGGTGGACTACGCGTGGATCCAGGAGCCGTCCGGACGGCCGGGACGGATGGAACCGGTGCTGAAGCAGACCGCGCCGGGCGCCGATCCTGGCCCCGCCGCCGTGGTGGTGCTTACGGCCGACACGGGACGCTACCCCGGCAACCGCGTGGAATTGCAGGTGGCCACCCCGGGGGGTCACCTGACCGGCGCGCCGGCGGGCCACGTGGACGCGCTGTTCTGGAGCGACGCCGCCGTGCAGAAGTTCCTGCTTCCCTACCTGGCTTCGTGCGCGGGCAGCCGCGCCGGTGACGTGCTGAACACGGTCCAGGACGCCTGGAACCGGTATCCGTGGTCGCGGGTGACGGTGTACGCACTCATGCACGTGAACGCCTTTCCATCCGAGACCCCGCTGCACCTGGAGGATACGCTGCTGGTGGCGTTCACCCTGAAGGGGAGCGAAAAGCTGGACCTGCTGTCCGTCCGCGCCTTCGTGGACAGCTTCGGTTCCGAGCCGCCACCGGAGCCCTTGGAGATGGAGGTCGAGTACCACCGCGGGCGGCCGGGCCGCGCCTCCCAGCGCCCCGGGTACGTACAGCTGCGCGCCCTGGCGGAGTGGGCGTGCTCCATCCGCGATCAGCCCCAGTACTTCGTGTTCCGGGCGGGGGAGCACGGGTTTCACCCGCACAACGGGGAGCTGCCGAGCGTGGGGTCCGGCGACATCGTGATCCCGGCGCGTACGGCCACGGTGCCCGCCGGCCGGCCCGCGCTGGGAATGGCTCCGGGGAATGGTGCGGTGTGGTTCACGCCAGAGGGCGGCGTCCACCCCGTCAACCTGGCGGGCGAAGGCGACGCGCTGTTCTGGAGCACCGCCGCCATCGAGCAGTTCGTGTTTCCGTACTACGCGTCCAAGGGCGGGCTGCAGGCCCTGCCGGACCTGGCCGAGCTCGTGCAGGCGTGGACGGGACAGCCGCCCGCGGGGGGGGACTACGAGGGCGCCTGGACGGAGGACGCGGCCGGCGTGCGGGCAGAGGACCGGCTGATGAACGAGGGGGTGATGGGCCTGCTCCACCTGCCCACCTCGGAGTGGACGGAAGTCACGGCGGACTGGACGGCGATGCCGGAAACACGGGTGGACCTTACCCGCCAGCTCGGCGTCATGACGGTGGACGCCGCCGGCGGCACCCACACGCACCGCCTGGACCGGTTCATGGCCCGCCGCCGGGGGACGTGAGCAGCGGGCCCACGATCGGATCGCGTAGGATCATGGAGCGCAGGGCGGGGCGATGCGCCAGGTACACCCGCAGCCGCGCGCGCGCGGCCGCGCGCTCGCCCAGCAGCAGGAGCACCACGGCCTCGTCGTAGGCCAGCGACACCCGCGTCTCGGGATCCACCGCGGCGTCCACGCGCGCCCGGGCCAGCTCGGCCCGGGCGCGCCCTGCGTCGCCCGCGCGCGCGGAGACGGCCGCGGCGGCCACGCGCCGGTACACGGGCGCGTAGGCGCGCCCCGCGGCCGAGGCCGCCGCGGGCGGGTCCATCCCCTCCAGCTCCGCCACCAGCCGCCACGCGCGCGCGGCGTCCGGCGGGCGCGACGTGTCCCACCGCAGCAGGGTCAGGCTGCACTCCACGAAACGCCAGTCGCGGGAAAACACGCGCCGGCCGTGGGCGCAGGCCTGCTCCGAGGCGCGGTAGTCGCCTGCGCTGAGCGCCGTGTAGTAGCGGCGGTTGAGCAGCTCGTCGCCGTCTTCCAGGTAGGCGTCCTGCTCCAGCGCGCGGCGCGCGGCCAGGTCCGCCGCGGCGAACTGCCCGCGCAGGGTGAGCACGAAGCTCAGCCGGCCCCAGGCGCTGGCCAGCGACGGGTCCGCCACCACGGCGGCGCGCAGGTCGCGCTCGGCCCGCTCCAGCAGCGGCCCCCGGCGGGCGCCCGGCTGCACGGCGGCGGTCCACAGGGCGGCTCCGCGCGCCTCCAGCGCCCGGGCGTTGGCGGGCTCGCGCGCCAGCACGCGCCCGGCGCGGGCCACCGCGCTGTCCGCGGATGCCCTGGCCGCGCCGCCTTCCGCCCACTGCGCCCCCTGCACCGCCACCCAGGCACGGTCCACGGTGGGGTGCGTCCACGCCGGGTCCGCGGCCTCGGCGCTGGCCAGCAGCCCGTCCGCCTGCCCCAGCATCCCCAGCGCCGACGCCACGTCCGCCGTGTCGCGGCTGCGGCGCAGCGCCACCGCGTCGGCGTAGGCCTGCTCGCCCCGCATCACCAGGTCCAGCGCCTGCCGGCTGCGCGTCTGCGCCTGCGCCTGCCGCAGCCGCACCTGCTCGCCCAGGCGCCGCCGCAGGAACCCGCCCACCTCTTCCGACACCGCCCGCTGCAGCGCGAGCACCTCGCCCATGGGCCGCACCACCACGCGGCTTTCCAGGTGCGAGTGGGAGTTCGCGTCGATCAGCTGCACCACCACCCGCACGCTGTCGGCGGAGCGCTGCACGCTGCCTTCCACCACGCTCCCCACCCGAAGGTCCGCCACCATGCTGTCAAAGGGCACGGTGCCCTGGCGGTACGGCTTTACGCCGTTGCGCGACACCACGTCCAGCGCCTCCACCTGGCTGAGCTCGTGGATGAGCATCTCCGTGAGGCCGTTGGCCAGGTACTGCAGGCCGCCGCCGGGGCTGTCGTCGTCCAGGTACAGCACGGCGATGCGCCGCGCGTCGTACTGCGGGGCCGCGGGGGGTGCGGGCTCGCGCCGGGCGCCGGCCACGGCGAGCCCTACGGCCGCCGCCAGGAGAACCAGCGCCGATGCTCCCAGCGCCGCCGCAATCCACCGCCGTCTCCGAGCCGGCGCAGCCGTCGGCGGGTCCAAACGCCCGGATACGACAGCGGCCAGATCCGCGGCGACGACGTCGGGCGGAACGGGAACGACGGTGGCGGCGACGTCGGTCCGGGCGGGAACGGCGGCGGTAGATACCGGATCGGACCCGGCGGCGTCCGAAGCACGCGCGGCGCCGGGAACGGGCGGGACGGCGGAGGCCACGCCCGGGTCCGCCGCGGGAGGCGCAGAAGGCCCATCGTCATCCACCGCACACGCCGGAACAGGAGGATCGGGCGCGGACGGCAACGGGGCGGAAGTGGCGGGCGCGGCAGTAGCGGGCGCGGGCGGCGGGGGCGCGCGCCGGAGCTCTTCCATGAGCGCGGTGAGTTCCGGGTCAGGACCGACGCCCAGCTCCTCGCGCAGCAGCAACACGTGCGTCTCCGCGGCGCGAAGGGCGGCCGCGCGCTCGCCGGCGCGTTCCAGCGAGCGCACCAGCCGCAGCGCGACCCGCGAGCTGAAGGCGTCGTGGGCCAGCAGGCTCCGCCACCACTCCCCCGCGCCCAGGTGCGCGCCCTGCTCCTCCAGCCCCGTGGCCAGCTCCTCGAGCGCACGGCCGTAGGCGCGCGCCAGCCGGTTGCGCTCCGTCTCGGCCCAGCGCTCGAACTCGGGCGCGTCCGTCACGTAGAAGCCGTCCAGGAACGGCCCGCCGTACGCCGCCACCGCGTCTTCCCACCGCTTTTCCTCCAGCGCGCGCTGAAAGACGTCCACGTCGCAGTGCACGCGCGCGGGGTCCAGCCCCACCTCGTCGCCCACGACCACGAAGCCGTCCTCGCCCAGGTCCTTGCGCAGCACGTACAGCGCCTCGGACAGCGTGTGGCGCGCGGCGTCGGCGGGGTGCTCGGACCAGAGAAGGCCCACGATGCGCTCGCGGCCCACGGGCCGGCCCCGCGCTGCCGCCAGGATGGCGAGCAGCGCAACGCGCCGGCGGTGCGCCGCACGGCCAGTGACGGCCGCTTCGGCGCGCCGGATGACGGGCGCACCGAGAACGTGGATGGAGATCACGAGGAAACTACGCGGGGCGAAGGGGCGGAAAGCGGAAACCGTCACCGGCAAGCTTAACCACCCGGGGCGGATGTGCGCAAGCGAACTGTTTCCGTATTTCGTTGCAGATTCAGCGGATGCGGCACCCCGTCAATCCCGCCAAAGATGATCCCCGTCCTATCAATCTCCCACGTTGACGGGTTTTCGGCCCCGGTCCGGAAGCGGCTTGATACCCCGGCCTCATCTTGATCGTGCGTTCGGCGACGGGAGCAATGCCGCCCTCCGACGGACGCCGGTGCACGGCCGGCCCGATTCTCATCGGCCAGAAGGAACGCTGATTTCCGACACCCGCGGAACGCCGGCACCCGCGGGGCGCACACACGCCGGACACAAGAGCCACGGATCATCCCGTAGTTCAAACATCCATTCAGGAGAACGTACAATGTCAGCCACCATCGACGTGCTCGTCGTGTTCGACGCCGCCACCATCCTGGCGAACAACACCAGCCCCAGTCAGGACCCCAACAACCCCAGCGGCGTCGGGGGCAACATCTTCATGATCGTGGACGCGGCGCACGCCAACGGCGACCAGGCCGGCAGCGAGCTGAACGTGAAGGCCCAGACGGGCGACACCATCCGCTGGCGCGAGGCCACGGTCGCCCCCACCGACTACCAGGCGCTGATGTACGCGTTCCAGGCGGGGCAGCAGAACCTGATCAGCCCGCCCACGCCCATCCAGATCACGGTGCACGAGCCATTCCCCAACCCCGCCACTCCTTCGGTGCCGCAGTTCCAGACGGTGCAGAACTTCTTCTGGAACAGCACCGTGGAGAACCCGGGCACCCTCACCTACCACTTCAACTTCATGCTCGTGGACCG
>DATING010000292.1:0-1810 GCA_035474555.1 Longimicrobium sp.
GCTGATCGAGTGGCCGCAGCGCGCGGAGGCGCTGCTGCCCTCGCCGCGCTGGGAGATCGAGCTGGAGGAGGGGGCGGACCCGTCCGTGCGCCGGGTGGCGGCGCGCCCCGTGGGCGACCCGCCGCCCCTGCCGCCGTTTCCGGACGGAGGGGCGGCGTGAGCGCCGTGCTGGCCATCGACAGCTCCACCCGCAACGCGTGGGTGGCGGTGGAGAGGGACGGACGGATCGCGGCGCAGGAGTCCGTCACGGCTCAGGCCAACGCCTCGTCCGCGCTGCTGCCGGCCGTGGACCGCGCCGTGCGCGCGGCGGGGCTGGCGCCCGCGGACGTGGGCGCCGTGGTGGTGGGCGGGGGCCCGGGGTCGTTCACGGGGCTGCGGATCGCGGCCGCGACGGCCAAGGGGATCGTCCGCGCGCTGGGGGTGCCGCTCTTTGCCTACAGCGGGCTGCTGGGGCTGGCGGCGGCGTACCGGGACGGCGGCGGCGCCGTCTGCGCCCTGTTCGACGCGCGCAACAACGAGGTGTACGCGGGGTGCTGGCGCTTCGCGGGGGACGGCGTGGAGGAGATCCTCCCCTTGCAGGCGCTGGCCATCGACCTGCTGGTGGAGCGGCTGCACGGTGCGGACGTCCGCTTCGTGGGCGAGGGCGCGGCGCTGCACCGGCCCGCGCTGGAGGCGGGGTTCGGCACGGCGGCCGTGGTGCTGGAGGAGCGCTCGCCGGCGGCGGGGCTGCTCTGGCTGGCCCGCACGGTCCCGGAGCGGGGCCGGGTGGCGGACGCGCCGGGGTGGGAGCCGGAGTACGTCCGCGCGGCCGGCGTGGAGCGGATTGCCGCGGCTGCCGCAAAAGGAGCGCCCTGATGGCGTCCCTCGAGTCCGTTGCCGCGCGGCCGCAGGCGCACCGCTTTCGGGTCCGTCCGCTGCGCGAAGAGGATCTGCAGCGGGTGATCGAGATCGAGCGCGAGTGCTTCAGCACGCCGTGGAAGGAGCAGACCTTTCGCGGGCTGATGAAGCGCTCGGACACGGACCTGCTGGTGGCCGAGGCGCCGGACGGCGCCGTGGAGGGCTACGCGGCGGCCTGGACGGTGATCGACCAGTCCGAGCTGGGGAACGTCGCGGTCTCCGCCGGGGCGCGGGGCGCGGGGGTGGGCGGGGCGCTGGTGGACGCCGTGGTGGACCGCATCCGGGACCGCGGCGCCACGGAGTGCTACCTGGAGGTACGCGAGTCGAACGAGGCCGCACAATCCCTTTACCGCCAGCGTGGGTTCGTCACGGTGGGAAGGCGCCCCCGGTACTATTCCCTGCCGACGGAGGACGCGCTTGTAATGCGTCTCCGCGTCGGTGATTTTTCTTCTTGACAGGGGGAACGGAGGCGACTACTGTGGCGCCTCCCGCTGTCTACTCCGTTCACATGAATATCGACGAGGAGGCGCTGTGTCACGCAGCTTGAACAAGATCATGCTGATCGGCAACCTGGGCCAGGACCCGGAGATCCGCACGACGGCGAATGGCACCCGCATGGCGAACTTCTCCCTGGCCACCAGCCGCCGCTGGACGGGGCAGGACGGGCAGCCGCAGGAAAAGACCGAGTGGCACCGGATCGTGGTGTGGGAGCAGAAGTCCGGACGCGGCGGCGGCGAGGGGGGCGGGATGTCGCTGGTGGACATCGTGGAGCGCTACCTCAAGAAGGGTGAAAAGGCGTACGTGGAGGGTTCCATCGAGTACCGCCAGTACGAGGACAAGAAGGACGGCGTCACCAAGTACATGACGGAGATCCGCGCCCGCGAGGTCCTGCTGCTGGGCGGCCGGGGCGAGG
>DATING010000293.1:0-3424 GCA_035474555.1 Longimicrobium sp.
CCGACGACGCAGAGCATGGTGATGTTCCTGGGGCATCCCGCGGACATCATCTGGATGGTCGTCCCGCTGATGATCGTCTTCTACGCCGGCGAGCTGGTGTGGCGCGAGCGCGAATCCGGCCTGGCGGAGATCGCGGACGCGGCGCCCCTGCCGGAGTGGGTGTCGCTCGTGGGCAAGATCGCGGGGCTGGGCCTGGTCCTGGCCGCCCTGCAAGGGCTGATGATGGCCGCGGCCATGCTGACGCAGCTGCGCCTGGGCTACCACGACTTCCAGGTCGGGCTGTACCTGCAGGTGCTGTTCGGGATGCAGCTGGCGGACTACCTGCTCTTCGCCCTGCTGGCGATGGTCGTGCACGTGGTCGTCGATCACAAGTACGCGGGGCACCTGGTGGTGCTGCTGGCCTACGCGTTCATGACCTTTGCCCCGTCGCTGGGGATCGCGCACAACCTGCTCGTCTACGGCTCCGATCCCGGCTGGGAGTACTCGGACATGCGCGGCTTCGGGCCCTTCCTGGCGCCGTGGACGTGGTTCAAGCTGTACTGGGCGGCGTGGGCGCTGCTGCTGGCCCTCGCGGCGCGGCTGCTGTGGGTGCGCAGGAGGGAACGGGGCGTGGGTCCGCGGCTGTACCTGGCGCGCCGCCGCTTCACCCGGCCCATGGCGGGTGCCGTGGCCGTGGCGGCGGCGCTCGTGCTGGGGCTGGGCGGCTTCGTCTTCTACAACACCAACGTGCTGAACGAGTATCGCACGGGGGAGGACGGGACGGCGCGGAGCGTGGCGTACGAGCGGCGCTACGGGCGATACGCGTCCGTCCCGCAGCCGCGCGTGACGGGCACCCGGTTGCGCGTGGAGATCCATCCGCGCCAGCGGCGGGTGGAGATCCGCGCCAGCTACCGGCTGGTGAACCCGGGCGCCGTTCCCATCGACACCGTCCACCTGGCCCTCGCGCGCGCCGTGGAGACCGGCGAGGTGGGATTCGACCGGCCGGCCGTGCTCGTGCGCGCCGACGAGGCGCTGGGCCATCGCATCTACGCCTTGCGGACGCCGTTGCAGCCGGGGGATTCGCTGCGGCTCGCGTTCGGCATCCGCTACGCGGCGCGCGGATTTCCGAACGCGGGGATCGATCCCGCCGTCTCCACGGACGCGACCTACTTCACCAGCGAGGGGTGGATGCCGGCGATCGGCTACCAGCCGGGGCGCGAGGTGCAGGGCGCGGGGGATCGAAAGAAGGCCGGCCTGCCCGCGCGCCCCGCCATCCGCTCCCTGCACGACCCCATCGCGCGGCACGACCTGCGCGGCGTGGAGCCCATCGCCTTCGAGGCCGTCGTGGGGACGGACGCGGGGCAGGTGGCCGCCGCGCCCGGCCGGCTGCTGCGCACGTGGACGGAGGACGGGCGCCGCTACTTCCACTACGCGTCGGACGCGCCCATCCGCAACGAGTACGCGTTCTACTCCGCCGCGTACGCCGTGCGCACGGCGCGGTGGATGCCGCCGGCGGGCGTGGCGGGGCGGCCCGTGGAGATCCAGGTCATCCATCATCCCCGCCATCCGTGGAACGTGGACCGGATGATCCGGGGCGTGCGGGCCGCGCTGGACTACCACGCCGCGGGCTTCGGCCCGTATCCGCAGGGGCAGATCCGCCTGGTGGAGCGCGCGGGGGACGGCAACAGCCTGCACGCATCCCCCATCAACATGTGGTACCAGGAGGGCTTCGCGCTCTTCGACCCGGACGAGGACCCACGGGAGCTGGACTTCGCGTTCGCCGTGGTGGCGCACGAGGTCGCGCACCAGTGGTGGGGCAACCAGCTCACGCCCGCCTACGCGGAGGGCGGCGGGCTGCTGAGCGAGAGCCTGGCGTGGTACACGGCGATGGGCGTGGTGGAGGATGCGCACGGTCCCGAGCACCTGCGGCGGCTGCACGGGATGATGCGGGAGATGTACCGGATGCCCCGCGCCCGCGCCGCCAAGCCGCTGCTGCGCGCGGACGAGAAGTTCCAGTACTACCGCCAGGGCCCGTTCGCGCTGTACACCCTGCGCGAGTACGTCGGCGAGGCGGCCCTGGACACGGCCCTCCGCCGCCTGCTGCGGAAGCACGGCACCCCGTCGCCCCCGTTGCCGACGACGCTGGACCTGTACCGCGAGCTGCGGGCGGTCACCCCCGACTCGCTGCGCCCCCTGCTGGCGGACCTCTTCGAGGCGAACACCTTCTGGGAGCTGGATGCGGATCGTGCCACGGCGCAGCCGGCCGGTGGGGGCGCGTGGCGGGTGACGCTGGAGGTGGATGCGCGCAAGGTGGTGGTGGACACGGCCGGCGTGGAGACGGAGCGGCCGATGAACGACCTGGTGGAGGTCGGCGTCTACGCGGCCGCGGGGGAGGATGGGAAACCCGGTGCGCTGCTGTACCGGCGGATGCACCGCGTGCGCTCCGGTGCGCAGCGCATCACCGTGACGGTGCCGCGCGAGCCCGCCCGCGCCGCCATCGACCCCCGCCTCCTGCTCATCGCCGGCGAGACGGACGACAATGGGGTGGCGGTGGAGCGGGGCGGGGCGCGCGGACTCAGCGCGCGGGGAGGGGCGCCGCGGTGACGGTGAATTCCCGTCCGCACTGTGATAGTGACAAGAAGGCAAAGAAGGGCGCGCAGCACTTCACCTGCTTGCGCCGTTGCGTGCCCAGCGGAGTTCAGGTTGTTGGCCCAGAAGCGCGAGTGTGTGGGATAAATGTGATCACCGGCCGGTCCTGAATTCAAAGATATTGACTTCCGGATACAACTTTTTATCCTGACAACCGCCCACGTGTTTCATGCATTCACCCCGGCTTCAACCAAGGAATGGTTACCCTAACACTCGGATTGGACTTCGACAACGGCTTGGCTGGACAGCTGCAAATCGACTCCCAAGCAGTTTTAAACGACAAAGGGTCGGTCGAGGTCGATGTCCCGGAAGGCAAGTACACTGTGCAGTGGTTCCTCGTAGGTGAGCCCAAACTGAAGTACTCAGTCACGGTAGAGGCAGACGGTGATGAGATTTTTGCGTACAAAGGCAAGATGACGAGTGACGGAAAGACTTCTGGTTTTAAGAAATTCGAGGTGGACGAATGAGGTGCAAATTGAGGTATCTGCTTGTCGTACTCGGGGGCTGGGTGGGAGCGACCATTCTGGCGGCAGAAGCAGCGGCCCAACAGGAGACACCTCCGGAAACAGTGATTCGGGCGTTTGCTGATCCGACACTTACGAGCCCACTACGCGCTCCACTGTCTCAGGTAGTACTTTCCGGTACGACTGAGAAGAGCGTCGCGAAGGCGGAGATTGGGCTTCAGGGTCTCTGGGCAGGATTTCGTGTGTTCGCACAGACGCCGCTCAGCGAGGAACAAGAAGAGGCGGTGCTTGTGGATTTCGATGGATTGCGTGCTTCCACTACCGTCGGCGTC
>DATING010000294.1:0-1730 GCA_035474555.1 Longimicrobium sp.
CGACCTGGAGCTGGACCTCCACGAGGTGGGCGGGGAGCTGGCCGGGAGCCTGCGCTTCCGGACCGACCTGTTCGACGCCGCCACCATCGAGCGCTTCGCGGCGCAGTACCGGGTCGTGCTCGCCGCGGCCGCCGTCTCGCCGGAGGAGCGCCTGTCGGGCCTGGCGATCCTTCCGGACGAGGAGGCGCGGCGGATCCTGGCGTTCGGCGGCGGGTCCTCGCGCGACGGCACGGGTGACGCCCCGGTGCACCTGCTCTTCGCGGAGCAGGCGGCCCGGACACCGGCCGCGCCGGCCCTCCTGTTCGCGGGCGAGTCGCTCACGTACGCGGAGCTGGACGCGCGCGCCGGGCGTCTCGCGACGGAGCTTCGGAGCCGCGGCGTCAGGGCAGGGACCCCGGTGGCCGTGTGCCTGGCGCGCGGTCCGGGCGTGCTCGTGGCGCTGCTGGCCGTGTGGAAGGCGGGCGGCGTCTACCTTCCGCTCGATCCCGCCCATCCGGCGGAGCGGCTGTCCTTCCTGCTCGGCGACTCGGGCGCGGAGCTGGTGGTGACTGAGCCGGGGCTGGCCGGAGTGCTGCCGGAGCGGGCGATGGAGGTGGTGCTGCTGGACGGGAGTCCCACTCCCCGGGAGGGAGCGGAGGAGAGCGGCGCGGCGACGGCGGACGTGCTGCCGGGCGACCTGGCGTACCTGATCTACACGTCGGGGTCCACGGGCACGCCCAAGGCGGTGATGGTGGAGCACGCGCAGCTCACCCACACCCTCGGTGCCAGCCTGGAAACCCTCGGCTTCGCGACCGGCGACGTGGTGGCGGCGCTCGCTTCGACCTCGTTCGACATCTCGCTGCTGGAGCTGTTCACCCCGCTCCTGGCCGGAGGCGCGGTGCGCATCGTTCCGCAGGCGCTCGTTCGGGATCCCGAGGAGCTGGCCGGCGCCCTGGCGGACGTGACGGTGCTGCACGCCGTTCCCGCGCTGATGCGCCAGGTCGTGGAGGTAGTGCGGGGCGGGGAGGCGCTTCCCTCGCTGCGGCTCCTGCTGGTGGGCGGGGACTCGGTGCCCCCGGACCTGCTGGAGGACATGCGCGACGTCTTCCCCGACGCGCAAACCGTGGTGCTGTACGGTCCGACCGAGGCGGCGATCATCTGCGCGACGTACGCCGTCCCCGCGGAGGGTGCGGTCGCCGGGCACCCGCTGGGGCGGCCGTTGCCGGGCGTGCGCCTGGCCGTCCGTGGCCCGCGGGGCGAGCTCGCACCTTTGGGCGTCCCGGGCGAGGTGTGGATCTCGGGCGGCGGCGTCGCGCGGGGCTACCTCGGGCGGCCGGAGCTGAATGCGGAGAAGTTCCTCGGCGCCGGGGCGGAGCGCGCCTACCGTACGGGCGACCGCGCCCGCTGGCGCGCGGACGGTGTGCTGGAGTTCCTGGGGCGCGCCGACGAGCAGGTCAAGGTGCGCGGCTTCCGCATCGAGCCGGGCGAGATCGAGGCCGTGCTGCGCGAGCAGCCCGGTGTGCAGGAGGCCGTCGTGCTGGCGCGGGAGGACGCGCCCGGGGACCGGCGGCTGGTCGCGTACGTGGTCCCGGGCGCGGACGGCGCCGAAGCCGCCGGCGGCAGTGCGCAGGTGGCGGAGTGGGAAACGCTCTTCGACGACACCTACGCGCAGGACGAGGGGGAAGAAGACCCGACCCTGGCGCTGAAGGGGTGGAACAGCAGCTACACGGGCGAGCCGATCCCGCGCGAGG
>DATING010000295.1:0-1698 GCA_035474555.1 Longimicrobium sp.
TCGAAGCGCCGAAAGCCGGTCTTCACCCTCGGACCTGTAAAAAATCCCACCCCGGCATCGGCGCCAGGGTGGGATTTCATACTTCGTCCATCAACCCGCTCAGGGCGCCTTCGCCGGTGCCGCAGCCGGGGCCGCGCCACCCGCCGGGGCGGCGGCGGCGGGCGCGCCGGCCACCTCGCGCGGCGTGCGTCCGCCCAGCGCGTTGCGGTTCAGGTACTGCGCCGCGCTCGCGGGATAGCTCACCGTCCGCGGGTCGCCGTCGCTGACGTAGCGATGGGTCGGGTCCTGCTCCCACCGGCGCAGCTGCGCCTCCAGCGCGCCGGGCGCCACGATGAAGCGGTCCACCGAGTGCGGGTCCCAGCGGTTGTCGAAGGGCGACACGCTGGGTCCGCCGGACACCTCCAGCACCACCTTGTTCTCGTAGCGCTTGCCATCGCGGTACGTGCCCTGCCAGGCGGCCGACTTCTGGTCGGGCCACATGCCCAGCGGGAGCGCGAAGGTCACGATGTCGTAGTCCGGCGGCAGGTAGGCCTTGATGCTGTCCTCGCCGATGCCGATCCAGTCCATGGCCTGCTGCGCGTTCTGCGCGCGGTCCAGGCGGGCGTGGAAGAGCGTGTGGTTGCACGCCTCGTGGCCGTTCTGGACGATGAACTCCATCTTCTTGCGGATGTTCGCCTCGCGCTGCTCACGCGGCGTGTCGCGGTCCTTGGTCTCGCCGAAGAAGTTGGACGGGTGCGCCGCCGCCGGCAGGATGCACCACACCATCCCGCCCGGGCCCCAGCTGGGGTTCTGCTCCTTGAACGACACCCACGAGCCCATCATGGTGTTGGGGTCGATGCTGCCGTCCGGCTGGTAGTAGAACTGCCCGCGCGTGGCGTCGTCCATGGTGAACACCACCGGCGTGGTGCCGCGGGGGATGTCGATGTTGCCCTCCAGCACCTGCCGCATGGTCACGGGGCGGTACCCCGCGTCGTGCAGCGCCTTGAGGTCCTTGCGGAAGTTGTCCAGCGTGCGGACGAACTCGCCCTCGGGGCTGCCCGTGCGGTGGTACTCCAGCACCATGATGCGGCCCAGCTCGTTGGGCGGCAGGTCCGTGGTGGGGCCGGCCGGCAGGTTGTTGGCCGGCTCCCCGCCCGCCTGCGCCTGGCCGCCCGCCGCGGCCGAGTCGCCGCCGGGTGCCGCGGCCGTGGTATCGCCCCCGGCCTTGGCTTCGCTGCTGCCACCCTCGCCGCCGCACGCCGCCAGCAGCGCCAGCAGCGCCGCCGCCGCGGCTTTACGCGTCCGATCCATCTCCATGCGCATGTCTCGCCTGATCCGTCGTCTGAAAAACGCTGAAAAGCCTGCCGGGCGGCAGGGATCGCCGCCCGTCAGGCGCAAGGTTCGTGCTTGTGTTTTCCATCCCGGCGCAGCCCCGCCCGGAAGGCCTCACGCGGAGGGTGCGGAGGACGCGGAGACGGCCTGGGAGAGCGCCGTTTCCATCATCCACCCGTACCGTGGACGAACCCCGTCCCGCGTGGAGAGGATGCGGCCCGCCCCGGAGCCTGCCCGCGCCCTCCGCGTGAGACTTTCAGTTCGCCCGTCCGGCCGGGGCTACGACCGGCCCGCCTGCTCGTCCTCGTCGGGAAGGCGCGGCAGCAGGTCCTCGGCCAGGCGCGCCATTACCCGCTGGTACACGCTGCGGGCGCGCAGCTCCGGCAC
>DATING010000296.1:0-6610 GCA_035474555.1 Longimicrobium sp.
TGGGGATCGACACCGACGACTTCCGCGTGGGCCTTCGCGCGGCGCTGCGGCAGGACCCGGACGTGATCCTGATCGGCGAGATGCGCGACCCGGAATCCATCGACATCGCGCTCAAGTCGGCGGAGACGGGGCACCTGGTGATCTCCACGGTGCACACGCGCGACGCGGCGTCCACCATCTCCCGCCTGGTGGCCACCTTTCCGCCGGAGGAGCAGAAGGTGGTGCGCCTGCGCCTGGCGGAACAGCTGCAGGCGGTGATCTCGCAGCGCCTGCTGCCCCGCAAGGACGGCAAGTCGCGCGTGCTGGCGGCGGAGGTGATGGTGGTCTCCGGCACCATCCGCGACTGCATCGCGGACGCGGAACGCGCGTCGGAGATCCCGGAGCACATCGCGCAGGGCCGCACCACGTACGGCATGCAGACGTTCGACCAGGGGCTGATGGACCTGGTGATGAGCGGGCAGGTGGACTACGCCGTGGCGCGGGCCGCCGCCAGCAACCCGGGCGACTTCGAGCTCAAGATGAACATGCTGTCGTCCCGCTCCGGGGGCGACACCGGGCAGTCGCCGGCCATGGCGGGCATCTCGCAGGACTACTTCTAGCCCCCGGGCGGATGGCGTACGCGCTCCTGGTCCTGGCACAGGTTGCCGGGCTGCTGCTGATCCCCTTCGGTCTTCCCGGCACCTGGCTGCAGGTGCTGGGGCTCGTGGGCTTCGCCGCGATGACGGACTTCAGCGTCGTGGGCGCCGTGCCCATCGTCACCGTGCTCGTTCTCGCGGTCCTGGGCGAGGTGATCGAGTTCACGCTGGGCGGCCGCTACGCGCGCAAGTACGGCGGCAGCAAGCGCGCGGCGTGGGGCGCCATCCTGGGCGGCCTGGTCGGCGCCTTCCTGGGCGTGCCGATCTTCCTGGTCGGCAGCGTGATCGGCGCGTTCGTGGGGGCGTTCGCGGGCGCGGCGCTGCTGGAGATGACGCGCTCGCCGGACGCGCGCGCGGCCCTGCGGGTGGGCTGGGGCGCCTTCGTGGGGCGGCTGGTGGCCACGGCGGCCAAGTCGGCCGTGGGCGTGGCCATCGCCGCCGTCGCGCTGCTCACGGCCCTGCGCTAGCCTCGACAAGCGTTCGACGCGCACCCTTGCCGCTCCGCCCGCGCGGGCCTAGCATCCCCCTCCGAGCGCGGTTCCCCAGGCGGGAATCGCGCTCGCGGCGTTCCATGCGGCGCGGATTTCGCCATGGCGCAACGGTTTGCGGTCGCCCGCGCCGGTTTCCGGCTGGGCCCGGCGGATCTCGCGGGGGCGCGGCCGAAGCGCCCGACCCGTCCGCATCCACCTTTCGAATTCCCGTACGCTCCACCGTGGCCGTATTCCGCAGCGCGTCCCCGACGCCGTTCGCCGCCGTCCCCGCGACGGGCCCGATTGCCGGCCCGCCGGTGTGCGTGCGCGTCCCGTTCCGCGCGCGCGGGTGAACGCCACGGGGCCGTGGTCCGGCGACGCCGGCCTTCCGCACGCGGAGGGCGGGCTGTCCCGTGTGCTGTCCGCGCCCACGCTGGCGGATGCCGTGCGCGTGGCCGCGGGCATCGCCCTGGCGCCGCACCGCATCCAGCTGCTGACGGCGGTCGTCCGCTCCGGCGCGGGGCTGTACGAGCTGCCGGGGCTGCGCGATGCCGCCGCGCCCATCGAGCTCCCCCTGCGTGAGGGCGGAACGGCGCTGGAAGCGGCGTGGGCGGCGGGTGTCCCCGTCTTTCGCTTCATCGTGCCGTTGGCCGACGGGGGCGAGCTGCCGGCGACGTTCTTTCCCCTGCGCGGGCCGTCCGGCGTGTTCGGCGCCCTGCTGGCGGACGAGGGGACGGCCCTGCAGCCGGCGCTGGACGCGGCCGTGGACGCCGTCGCCGCGCTGGCGCCGGCGCTGTACGCGCGCTGGGAGACGCACGCGGCCCGCGAGGCGCTGGAGGCGAGCGAGCGGCGGCGGGAGCTGTACGGCGGCATCTGCGACGCGCTGGCGGACCCCGTGCTGGTGACGGACGCGCGCAACCGCATTTTGCTGGAGAACCGTCGCGCCCGCTCCCTCTTCGCGTCGGAGGTGAGCGATACGGACGAGCGGCGGCACCGGGTGGAGGTGAACAACTACCTGTTCACGGCCTTCCTCGCCCGCCCGCGGCCGGGAAAGACGGAGGCGCGGGAGCTCACGCTGGTGGACCCGGATTCCGGCGCGGAGCTGCTCTTCGAGGCGGTGCCGGCGCCCCTGCCGGCGGGGATGGCGGCGCCGACGGACGCCACGGTGTCGCTGCTGCGCGACGTGACGGAGCTGCGCCGGGCCAGCCACCAGCTGGGACACCAGGTGCGGCGGGTGCAGCTGGCGGAGACGCGCGCCCGGTCCGAGCGCGACCAGCTGAACCTGATCCTCGCGAACGTAGGCGCGCCCATCGTGGTGACGGACCCGCGCGGAGCGGTGATGCTGATGAACCGCGAGGCGCAGCGCCTGTTTCGCCCCGGCGGCGCCCCCGGCGAGGGGCCGAGTCCCGCGGCCGTGTCCAACGCGGACCGCTTTTTTGCCGCGGTGGAGGCGTTCGCGTCCACGGGCGGGGCGGAGCAGGTGGTTCGGATCGCCTTGCGCGACCCGGAGTCGGGCGCGGAGCTGCCGGCGGAGCTGACCTCGGGCGTGATCCGGGACGGCGACGGGGCGCCGCTGGCCGTCGTCTCCATCCTGCACGACCTGACGCACGAGGTGGAGAACGCGCGCCTGGCGGCCGAGCTGGCGCGGGTGAACGAGGGGCTGGAGCAGTCCATCCGCGAGGCCACGGGCGAGCTGCAGGAGCAGAACCGGCAGCTGGCGTGGCAGGGGCAGGAGCTGGAGCGGGCGTACCGCCACAAGAGCGAGTTCCTGGCCAGCATGAGCCACGAGCTGCGCACGCCCATCAACGCGCTGCTGGGCTACACGGCCCTGCTGCGCGAGCGCATCTACGGCGACCTGACGGCGCGGCAGGACGAGGCACTGCAGCGCATGCAGTCGTCCAGCAGCCACCTGCTGGAGCTGGTGAACGACATCCTGGACCTGGCGCGCATCGAGGCGGGGCGCATGCCGGTGCACCTGGAGGCGGTGCTGCTGGACGGGCTGGTGGAGAGCGTGGTGGATTCCGTGGCGCCGCAGGCGCGCGCGCGGGGGCTGGAGCTGCGCGTGGACGTGCCGGCGGACCTCCCCGCGCTCATCACGGACCGCACGCGCGTCAAGCAGATCGTGCTCAACCTGCTGAGCAACGCGGTCAAGTTCACGCGCGAGGGGGGCGTGGCGCTCACGGCGCGGCCGCTGGAGACGGGGGACGGGGTGGAGATCCAGGTGGCGGATTCGGGGATCGGCATCGAGCCCGAGGCCCTGGCCGGCATCTTCGACGACTTTCGCCAGGTGGACCAGTCGTCCACCCGCGAGTTCGGCGGGACGGGGCTGGGGCTGTCCATCGTCCGCAAGCTGCTGGGGCTGCTGGGCGGGTCCATCCGGGTGGAGTCGCAGCCGTCGGTGGGGTCCACGTTCACGGTGACGCTGCCGTACCGCAGCCCCGAGGTGCCGGAGGGCGAGGAGTCCATCCGCCGGGCCATGCGCGGCCACGCCGCCATCATCGTCGATGGCCACGAGGAGTCCCTCCCGCCCGCGGAGCCGATGCGCGGGGTGTAGGAGCGCCCGCGGAATCCCCGATCGATATCGCCCCACCCTGTCCGGGCGGATCGCTCGGCGGGGACGCACGCATCCGTCCCGCCCGAAGCGAATGAATTCGCCGGCTGGAAATGCGCGAAGTCCGCCTGCGCGGACTGCACGGCGGACTTCGGAGCGCATAGGACGGGTGTGGTGGATCAGCAGCGGAAGGACGCGCGGCGCCCGGAACGCAAAGGAAACTCGTCGCGGTGGTGTCCGCGGAGGCGGACAGCGTGAAGTTGTAGCCGCGAATTCATTCGCGTTCTTCTCCGCCGCGCTCCCGCCTCCGCTCCGCGCTCGTTGCCGAGCGGGAGCGCGGATCAGCCGGTGCGGCGGATCAGGCGGCCTTGCGGAGGGTCTGGTCCAGCACGCGGCGCGACTCGTCGTTCAGCGGCTGCTGCTGGTTGGCGTGGCGCAGGTAGGCCTCCACCTCGGGCGTGATCGGCGGCACCTTGTGGGCCGGGGTCAGCCAGAGCTTCAGGAAGCCGGCGTACGCGTCTGCGCTCATGGGCGCGCGGCGGGAGGACGTGTGCTGAGTCATGGGAGTACCGGTGGGCGTGTGTTGCGGGGATGAGAGGCGGGGACCGGCCCCGCCCTCGTGTTCGTGCTCTATAAAGGCAACGCGCGTGCCGCCGCGTATCTGACACCCACACGCCGCGAGCCGATGCCGTAAGCCGTTGCGCCTGCTGCATTTTGCGAGATTTTCGCGCAGGGCGGCATCCTGCGGAGTGTCGCATTCCGTGGACGGTGAAGGTGCAGGTGTGTCCGATGTGGGACATCCCTGCCGCCGGGTGTGACACACCCCTGGACGCCGCGGCGGAGCAGGGGATCGGCAGGGGAGGAAAGGAACTGAATCCCCGCCTCGCGGCTACAACCGCGCGGTCGGCCCGCGCAGAACCACGCGGGCGGAGTTTTCCTCGGGTGAGCGGATGGGGATGAGCGATCTGCCGGTTTCGCGCGAGGCGCTGCACGCGACCTTTGGGGCGCAGGCGTTCGCGCTGGGATTGTTCTACGCGCACGAGCCTGCGCTGCGCATCGCACTGTCCGGCGACGGGCACTGGCTGGATCGGTTCGAGCAGGCGTGGGACCGCGCACGCGAGATCGCGGACCACGCGCTGGGCGACGCGCCCGAGCTGGTCGTGGTGCTCACCACGTTTCAGGGCGATACGCCGCTGGAGAACCGGGCGCTGTTCCGCTCCCTGCGCAGGTGCGGCGTGCGGACCGGCGGGCACCGCGCCTGGTGGTTGGAGTCGTACCAGGACGAGTGGATGGACCAGGCGGACCCGCGCTTCTACGCCGCGTTCGCGTGCGGACGCGAGGCGCTGCACCGGCTGCTGTGGGGCGGCCTGGCCCGGGAGCTGGGCGTTCGGCCGCGGCTGGCCGGCGACCTGTTCATCGCGGACCCGGCGCGCGGCATCGTCCTGCACCCGTACGACGATCGCGGGATGGACGTCATCGGCCCCCGGGACGCGCTTCTCGAGCTGTATCACCGCTTCAGCGACCACCTGCTGGACTACGACCGGGAGCGGATGGACGCGTTCTTCGCATCCGCCGATTCGTCGCCCACCGCTGCCTGACGCGCGCTGGCCGGACCCGGACGGATGGCGTACGATATCCCCCCGAAGCGCCGTCTTCTCTCCCTCGTGCCGATCGGCTGCCGATGATCCGCATCTTCTGCATCGCCGCGCTGCTGGCGGCGGGCGCGCCCGCGTGCCTGGCCGCGCAGGACGGAAAGAGCGTGTGTCCCGACGCCCGTACGCAGCACGAAATGAACGTTTGCGCGGCCCAGGAGCTGGCGCGCGCGGACCGCGTGCTGAACGAGCGCTACCCGGAGCTGGTGAGGACGATGCCGCCCGTGCAGCTGGAACTGCTGCGGACGGCGCAGCGCGCGTGGATCCGCTTTCGCGACGCGGAGTGCGCGTACCAGGCGTCGGTGTTCGAAGGGGGCAGCATGCAGCCCATGGTCCGCTCGTCGTGCCTGGCCCGGCTGACGGAGGAGCGCGCGGCGGAGCTCGGTGAGATGCTGACGGAGGGCGCCTGAGCGGATGACGTTCGAGGAGGCGATCGTCATTCGCGGCACGCCCGAGGCGCTGTTCGCCCTCACGCAGGATTACGGGCGGCGGCTGAAGTGGGACCCGTTTGTCCGGTCCGCGGAGCTCGTGGGCGGCGCCACGGAAGCGGGACCGGGCGTGCGCGCGTACTGCGTGGCGCACAACGGCATGGGGATGGAGACGGAGTACGTTTCCTTTACCCCGCCGTCCGTCGCGGCCGTCAAGATGACGCGCGGGCCCTGGCCCATCGGCGGGTTCGCGGGCTCGTGGCGGTTTCGGCAGGAGGCGGATGGGCGAACGCGCGTCGTGTTTCGCTACTCCGTCCGGGCACGGCCGGCGTGGCTGGCGCCGCTGCTGGACCGTGTGCTGGTGCGCGTCTTCGCCCGCGAGGTGCGCCGGCGGCTGGAGGGGCTGCGGGATTTCGTGGAGCGCGATCCGGCGGCGCACCCGGGCTCGGGGGGCTGAGACGCGGCGGACTCGGCGAGGGCGGTTCTACGACACGGGTGACCTTCCACGGGAGCGGATGCAGTCGACTGACGGAATCGTGGTGCTGGGGGCGGGCGGGCACGGCAAGTCGGTCGTGGCGGTGCTGCTGGCGAGCGGGGCGAAGGTGGCCGGTGTGCTGGACGACGATCCGGCGCTGTGGGGCACGACGGTGCAGGGCGTTCCCGTGCTGGGCCCCATCGGCGCGGGCGAGTCGCATCCCGGCGCACCGGCCGTGCTGGGCGCGGGGACGCAGGCGGCGCGGCAGGCCCTCGTGGCGCGGTGCACGGGGTTCCGCTGGGTGCAGGCCATCTACCCCGGCTGCTACATCAACCCGTTCGTATCCATCGGCGGGGGCACGGTGGTGTTCCCGGGCGGGATCGTGGGGGCGGATGCGCG
>DATING010000297.1:0-12636 GCA_035474555.1 Longimicrobium sp.
TTCAACGCGTCTGGTTCGCAGACGCCTCAGGACCCCGCGTTTCGTAAGGTCCAAGAGATTCCACTCGATTATTGTGTAACCGTCGCGCAGACAGTCCGCCATCTTCCGCCGGGCGCGGGAGACAGGCGCGCCGACACGACGGCCAATAAGGTCTCCGTCCAGACAATGGTAAGTCTGAACGAGATACTTTACAGTTGGGTCGTACTTGACGATATCGGCATTGGTGGCTCTGACGAGCAAGCTTTCCTGCTGAGCAAGCTCCCGCTCGGCAAGCGCAGTCTCAACCCGCACCTTCTTGTTCTCATCCTTCTTGTGCAGCAGGTCTATTATCGACTTGAACGCCTCGATGATGATCCCCAGCATGAATGCCCCCGGTGCGGGTTAGCCCTTCCCTCGCTTGCCCCTCTCCCGCACTTTCTTCAACCGCTCTTCCGGCGGCAAGGGCGGGGCCTTCATGAAGCGCCGCACAGCATCCTCGAACGGCATATCGAGCTTTAGAGGCTTCGCCGCGTTCGGGCCGTCGAGCCCTTGATTCTTCGGATGCTGCGGGGACGGGTCTATCGGCTCCATCGGACTACCTTTCCACTAGGCGGGGTGCTGTGCGCGATCCATCATACTTCGGAGCGGCGCTATCGCCAAGCCATATCGAGCCGGAACGCATCGCGCTCTCCATCCGGATGAATGGATACCTTCGGTTATCGTTCGTGCGTAGGAGCATTCTAAGTAGCATACTGTGTGATACTTACCCGCCTGACAGACCGCATTCGGGCTAGCCAAGCCGTAGGGTGTACCCTACGGCACCCTTGACGGCCGGTCTGACGGCTGTGATATTCTGTCAGGACACGATATCGGAGGGGGACGCGACCGCGGAGCACAACCTGTAGATGGGGGTCACGATGCCCGACCTGAACGAGATGTACCGCCAGATGCTGGCGGCCTTAGACGAACAGGAGCGGCAGGCGTGGACGGCGTTGCAACGGATCCACGACCGTCAGGCGGTCGTACGAGCCTGGGCTGCCGAGGATGGTTTCACTGTTCAAGCCGTTCGGGAGTTCAGCAGGAACGGCGGCCACGCAGACGCGCCGGTCGCGCCGGTCACGCCAGTCACGCCAGTCACGCCTCAGGTTGACTCGCTCGCCCACTCCGGCTCGGAGACTGAGACCCTGCCGATTGCGCAGGCGGCGGAGAAGGCGCTGAAGATCGTGGGGAAGCACCTGCGCCCGCGTGCCATGGCGGACACTATTACTGCCAACAACATCCCTGTTAACGCGAGGCCGGACCGGCTCGCAGAGACCGTCGGCGCGGTAGTCGCCCGCCGAGCCGGTGAGAACAAGGTGTTCACGCGAGCGGCCACGGGCCTGTACGGCTTGAAGGAATGGAACGGACTAGGGCCCAGCGAAACGGAAGACGACCTTCGGGCCGCCGCAGGCGAGGAGTACGTAAAGCTGGACCTGTAAGATCACAAAACGAGGCGGCCGGGAACGCTTGGGGAAGCGCCCCGGCCGCATGGCCCCCACCCTAACCGAGAAGAAAGGAGGGGAAGATGCCTCCTCCGTCCAGCAGCCCAGCCGTTCACCCGCCGTACGGCTGGGCAAGACTAAAGACCGCAGTCGGAGGTTATCAGCCGACTTAGGAAGGCGGGCGTACCCTGTAGTGCGAGGGGCGAATCCTCCACCTCTACTACGGCAGTCCGCGCGAGGCGGGCAGAACGTCCAGCCGCCGTCCCTGAATCTAGGGGCGGCGGCTGTGTTTTGCAAGTTGTTGCAGAAGGGGTAGATGCGTCAAGCGCTCCATGCGGGGCGTAGGACCGGCCGTCAAGTGCCCCGACGCAGCGTGACGCGCCACTGTGCCGCTTCGTCACGGAAGCGCCCTCCGTGTCAGGCGCTTCCCGTCCGCGCTCCGCACAGCGATCCCGAACCGCACCCCGTCCGTGCACTCCCGGTTGTTGTGCAGGAACTCAATGTGCGTGGCGTAGCGGTGCAGGTGGACGCGCGACACGTTGTGCCAGATGCCGAACATGGCCCGTTCAAAGCGGCTGAAGAAGTTCTCCAGCGTGTTCACATGCACCGGGCCACGGGCATACTCAAACGCGCTGTGGCACACCGTCTCGTGCCCCGCGTACTCCTTGCCCATGCCCTTGTAAGCGGCAAGTTCGTCCGTGTAGAGCACAGCCTTGGTGTTGCGGATCATCTCATTGCACGCCGCGCGCAGGACGGGCGCGGTCACGTCCGCCGTGACGCGGGTGCGGACCTTCTTGGTGGAACGCTCAGCGACGGCCACGATGGGCGTGTGATGGCCACGGCCGCGCCCGCGCGTGGGCTTGGGAAGCGCGCCTTCCTCCGCGATGATCTTCTCGCGCTGCTGCTTGGACAGCTTGCGCGGCTTGCCACCAACGAACGTCTCATCCACTTCCACAGCGCCGGTGAGCGGGGCGCCGTCCGTCTCCACCATGCCCCAGCGGATGCGGTGGAGCACGAACAGGGCACTCTTGTAAGAGATGCCCGTCATCCGCTCCAGTTGCTTCGCGCTGCAACCCTTCTTGCTCGCGGTCGCCTGCCAGAACGCCATAGCCCAAACCGTCAGGGGCAGGGCGCTGTCCTCCATGACGTGACCCGTGCGGACCGTGTACTGCTTTTTGCAGTCCCGGCAGCGCCAGCGGAAGTTCGCCTGACGGTCTCCCGTCACGCTGTCGCGCATCTGATAGACATCCGTGGATCCACACTTCACGCAGGCCGGATCGGAGCCCCAGCGCATCTGTTCGAAAAGCTCCACCGCCGCGCGCTCGTCTCCGCACGCCTTGGGGATGAGCGGGATAATGGCGTCCTTCTCGTTCTTGTACGGCTGCCACTTCCGTTCGCGCGTTTCCATGATCCGTCCGAGCCCCGGCAAAACGTTAGAGATAGACTGCTTTTCACATACCTAAGTTACCATAGTTACCGGGTTTCGTCAAGTACATAGTTGCGAATGAATTCGCCGCAACGACCACACGAAGTCCGCCTGCGCGGACTGTCCGTCGCGGGCGAGTGCCACGCCGGCACGGGCTCGATCCGGCATCCATCCCCCGGTTTGCAGCCTTCCCGCCAGGGCCTGCTTCTACGGATCGCGATCAGGTGGATGATGTGCATCGGCCAACATCTGCTCCGCGCATCCACCCTCCTGCTCCTTCGGAAAAACGCGGATGCCGCCCCCTCGCCGGCAGCGACCCATCTGCCAAGGATCTCTGGCCTCCTGCACGATCGGGCCGATTCGCGTCCGGACGTCGCGGCGCATCCGCCCCCGCACGTACGACGTTGGGAGAGGCGCCGTACGGGGTGATTGCCATCGCGACGTCCGATCGCGGACCGGAGGAGAAGGAGGCGCGGCAGGATGCATCAGGCCCTTGGTAGCCAGGCTGCTGCCGGCGCGGGGACGGCCATCCGCGTTTTTCGGAAGAGGCACGAGGGGGACGGCGGAGGTGGAGGACGGCCCTGGCACATCATCCACCTGATCGCGATCGGTAGGACCGTGCCCGCTATCGTACGCCCGCCCCGGAGGATACGTTCTCCCGTGGGATTCGGATTCTCCACGAAATCCGGATGCCGTCGCGCCGAAGTTCTCCCCCTCCTGCCCGCGGAGCGGAGAAGGGGACCGGGGGAGAGGGCTCTCCGCGGGTACAGGGAGCCCGCCGTTCGTGACGGAAGCCGAAGCGCGTTCGCTGGGATCGCGAGAATGCCGCCGTGTGAATCGAGGGGCACGAATCCGCGGGGGGTTGCAATCCGGTTCGTGAGGGTGGATCGTACTGGGTATGTCCAATCTTGCATCACCCCATCATCCGCACCACCGGACGTCATGCTCTCACCTCCATCCGCTCCCGGCATTCCGGGGTACAACGACTACCGCGCGCCCACGGAAGCCGACGCGCGGGCGGCGCTGAACCGGGTGTTCGGCCTGGAGCGCGGCGCCGAGCACTGGTCGCTGGCCTGCCGCGAAGCCGGACTGTCCGCGGGCGGCGTGAACGGCCCCGAGCCCCTGGCCCGGGTCATCCATGCACTGGCGGCCCAGGGCGGCCCCAGCAAGGCCGTCGCACGCTCCATCGAGATCCGCATGCGCACGTACACCCGGCTCGCGGCAAAGTCGCTCGCCCTCAGCGACGGAGGCCAGGGATGACCGAACACGATCCCATCTACGATGCGGACCGGCTCGCGGAAATCGTGGAGCTGGACCTGCTGGACGCGGAGGTGGACCCCATCCTCCAGGACGTCGCGTCGCGCGCCGCCGCCGGGCTGGGGCTGCCCGTGTCGCTGGTGAGCGTGGTGCTGGACGAGGCGCTGCACGTGGCCGCGTCGCACGGCATCGACGGGCTGTGGCTGGGCGAGACGGGCGGACACCCGGTGGAATGGTCGTTCTGCGCCACCTCCGTGCGCACCCGCGACGCCTTCGTGGTGGAGAACGCCGAGACCCACCCGTACCACAAGACCAATCCCCTGGTGGTGCAGGACGGCGTGCGCTGCTACGCCGGCGTGCCGATGATCTCGTCGCGCGGGTTCGTGCTGGGCAACCTGTGCGTGGTGGGGCTGGAGCAGCGCACCTTTGCCGAGGACGACATGGTGTTCCTGCGCTCCATGGCCGCCGAAGCCGTCGCCCGCATCGAGGAGCGCCGCGAGAGCTGAGGGCCGGCTCCGGCGGATACAGGAAGGGCGCGGATGCGTGACCCGGCCGGCGGGAGCGAATGAATTCGCGGCTACAACTTCACACTGTCGGCCTCCGCCGACACCAAAAACGGCCTGAGCACGGCTGGGGCATTGCGCGGAAACGTGGGAAGGGCGCGGCGGGAATCCATCCCCGGCGCGCCCTCCGTTTTGTCCCAGGCTTCCAGGCGAGGCAGCCTACCAGTGGAGCACGTCCTTTCGAGGATTCCCGTTTGCCCGGTACGCCACCGGCGGGGTCGTGCTCGGGGGCGCGAGGTGGAACGCGGTCTCCAGGGGGAACCCGGGGTCCGCGGCGCCGATCATGAGGATCTGGGGGTCCTGGCTGCTCCGCTCCGACATCACGCGGTCCCGCACCTGCCGGTGCAGGTCGCAGTAGGTGCCCCGGAACGCGCCCTCGTTCCAGGTGGCCAGCAGGTGGCGGGCGAACAGCCCCTCCTGGGCCGGCTGGTCCGCGCACGAGGCGGAGAGCAGCAGCAGGCTGGCGCGGATGCCGTCGTTGCCGCGCGGCGGCTCGCCGATGCACGACGCCGTGTACTCCGCCGCCGGGGCGGACCGCGCCGTGCCGCCGGGGCCCGGCTGCCCTCGGTACACCGTCTGCGCCGGCGGCCGCGGGTGTGCCCTGCGCTTGTCCTTGTCGTCCTCGCGGATCACGCCCCCGCTGTAGCAGCTTTCCGACACGACCAGGATGCGCACGCCGGGCTCGAACAGCCGCCAGTAGCCGGCCAGCTTGTCGTCCACGATCTCCCCGTCGGCCAGGCACCATCCCTGGTCCTTCCGGCTCCGCTCGTCCGCATCGTGGTCGTGCCGTTCGCAGCCGTGGCCGGAAAAGGTGAGGAACAGCTGGGTGCCCGCCGTGAGCACACCCGCCACCCGCGTCAGGACGTCGTGCACGGCCTGTCGCGTGGCCGCCCGGCCGCGGAGCACCAGCAGCGATTCGTAGCCCGCCTGGTTGGCCAGGCACGCCATGCGCCACGCGTTGTTCTCGCTGGACTGCAGGGGCACGTGCCCCCCGTGGGGCCGGTCGACGCCGATGTGGATGGATACGGCACGAGACATGGCATGCTCCGGGACAGGTGTGCGCCGCCGCCCGCGCGGGCGGCGGCGTTTTTGGATATGGATCGATCAGGTGCCGGATCCCCCGGTCCCGCCGGTACCGGTGCCCGTGCCCGTGGCGCCGGCCACGATGCACGTGATGGCGGTTCCACCCATGTCGGGCGGGAGTTCGGGGCACCCACCCGTGATCGGGGGGCAGTCGCTGATCTTGCCCCAGTAGCGCGGCATCACGATCGGCACGGGTCCGCCGAACAGGCTGTAGAAGGCGCTGAAGTGCTTGGGCGGTTCGCCGGGCATGGGCATGTGCGCGTGATCCATCGGTGCGGGATCCGGCGGCAGGTCCTGCGGCGTCTCGTGCAGGAGCTGGATGCTCAGCAATCCATCGCGGGGGTACAGCGTACCCAGCGTGCGTGCGGTGCCGCCACCCTCGATGGGGTTCGCCGTAAGCGTGAGCTCGTCGCCGGGGAAATTGGGGATCTCCCACTCCACCCGGTTGGCCATGGGGCGAAACTCGCCCGGGCGAATCTCCCAGCACGCGCCGGGCGCCACGCGCGTGATGGCACCCGCGCCCAGCGTGACCCGCGCCACCAGCTTCTTCTTGGTGTCGGCGCCTAGATGGTCCGGGTCCACGGGGCGGCCGGTGATCTGGCCCAGGTCTACGATCTGGCTGCACAGCGACAGCCCGGCCGTGTCACCCTGGCCAAGCACCAGGGTGTAGCCCGTCAACTTGGCCAGCGCGGGAATGCCAAGCGAGGGCCCACCCTGCACCAGCGAGCCTGCGTCATACACCACCACCGGCACATGCCGGTCTTCCGGGCCGTGGTGGTGCCCGAACATGCCAGGCAGCAGCACGTGCATGCGGCCGGTGCCACCGGCAACGGGCTCGGGGACGAACAGGCATAGTCCCGAGATTGTGATGCGGAGCGTGAAGGCCATGGGTACATCCATTTCCTGGAGGTGTATGTGCCACCAGCAGAAGTGTTCGTGCGGTGGCGGAAGCCGAATGCGTCCGGACGCGAACACAATGGAGGGACGGAGGTGGACACATTTCTCATTCCCATGGATCCGGGGTAGTCGACGAGGGCGTGGAGCCCGCTGCCTCGTATTGATATGGGTGGGGTGGGCGGGTACTTTGAGTCCGGTGGCAAACTTGCGGCGCCTTCCTCCGTCTCCAGGTCTGGATGCCTGACCGGCAGAATCCCAAGGACATCTTTCTCGAGCACATTGCCTGGATCAACAAGGTCGCCGGTATCGCCTCCCGAAAGCACGGTCGGTGGGGGGAGGAGGCCGACGACTTTGCGGCGTGGGCCCAGATGAAGATCATCCAGGACGACTACGCCGTCTTGGGCAAGTTCCGAGGCGAGTCCGACATCAAGACCTTTCTCGCTACCGTGGTGACGCGCCTGTCCCACGGCTACTCGCGCGAGCGGCGGGGCAGGTGGCGACCCTCGGCGGCGGCGACACGGTTGGGGCCACCGGCCCCGGAGCTCGAGATGCTGGTGCGCCGCGACCGCTATCCCCTATCCCAGGCGGCAGAAAAGCTGCGCACGGAGGGGCGCACTGACATGACTGATCCGCAGCTGGCGCGCCTGCTGGCCCGGATTCCCGAGCGTGGGCCGCTACGCCCGGTGGAGGTGGGCGCGGACGTCGTGCTGAGCGGCGCAGAGGGAGCGTCTCGCGCTGATGAGCGCGTCTCTGCCTCCGAGGCGGAGGACCGGCAGCGAGCAATGAAGGAAGCGCTGGACCGCGCGCTGCAGCAGTTGGCGCCGGAGGAGAAACTGATCGTGCTGATGCACTTTCGCGACGGCCGTACATTGGCGGACGTAGCCCGCGATCTCGACATCGACCAGAAGCCGCTTTACCGGCAGGCGCCCAAGCTTCGTGAGCGGCTGAAACAGCTCCTAATTGCCGAAGGTGTCTCCCCAGCAGACCTGCACGAACTGCTGGAGGAGAGTGAACCATGACCCGTTTGCGGAAATTCCTTGCACCCGTGTCCCTCCAAGATTGGCGTGCACCCACTGCCGGAGGTTGCCGGTGAAGGAGCCCAGGCCCGACGACGAGCGGCTCTCCGCCTTGCTCGGCGGGCGGCTGAAGGGGCAGCAGCGAGATGAGCTGCTTACCCACCTTGCCGCAAATGAGGAAGACTACGAGGTCTTCGTCGACACCGCGGACATCCTGCGCGAAGCGCGGGAAGAGACTGCGCAAGCGGAGGAACCAGGCGCATTGGCGGATCCCCCGCCACGCCGGGAGCTGTCTCCCCCGTCCGTCACGAAGAGCCTGCGAGGCTGGTCTCGCAGAACCCCGCGATGGGCCGTGATTTCCACGGTTCTCGTGGGGCTCGTCGTGGCTGGGGTTTTCGAGTTACGCTCAGGGGCAGCGGCAACGGCCGGTCCGGTGGACCTGGTCGCCCATCTGGAGGACGCTGGCCGTCCGCCGGCCGGATGGACGGACGGCCGGGAGTTCCCCCCTGTCCGCGGTGAGGGCTCGGTCAGCGACGACCCGGTTGCCGCTGCGCAGGCGGGCGTCTTTTTGGTCCGTCTCGCCGTGGCCGTCCAGGCGCGAGACGCGGAAACCACCGCTACTCTCGCCGCGCAGACGCAGCGGTTCGATGATCAGGGCGTAGGCGCGCTCAAGCAGATTGAGTCCCAGGCCGACGCCCCATCCGCCACACTGATGCCGCTGGTTGAGCAGGTGACGGAGCGGCTGGAGGAGGTGCTGGGCCGCGACTACCTGCGGCTGGGCGCGTGGACCGAGGCCGCTAGCCTAGCGGCGCGTTCGCGCGACGAGGCTTTTTTCCGCTCCGCAGAGACGCGCAAGACACTGCGGAGCGCCGAGCGTCTTACTCGCGGTGATTCAGGGGCGTGGGGCGCCGTAGAGGCCGTCCGCGCGGCACTCCCTTCCGAAGGACCGCCGAGATGGAGCGAGCTGGACGGCAGCCTCACTAAGCTGTTCACCGAACTGACGCGCTGAGTTTGGCGAAACGATCATTCGACGACGCAAGCGCGCGGGCTGCCCTCGAGAGCGGCCCGCGCGTTTTTCCGCGTCAGCGGCCGGCGTAGCGGAAGCCAGCCCAGACGGCGGGGGATCGCAGTGCCTCATCCTCCGATTCAAGCATCTTCAACTGCGCCTTGCGCAGCGCCTCGGCGGGATCGCTCGAGCCAACGTACTCGCGATGGAACTGCACCATCAGAGGCTGCACGGACGCATCGTCTACGTACCACAGGCTTCCCACCACGCCGTCCGCCCCGGCGGAAAGCAGTGCCCCGGAGAGCCCCGCGAATCCGCCCGACCGCCCCTGGCGCGACCGCAGCGTGCGGCAGGCGGAGAGCACCACCAGCGGCATGCCTCGCAACTCCAGCGCGCTCACGGCATCGGCGGAGAGCCGTCCGCCCGCGCTGTCGCTGGCCAGCAGCATAAAAGACCGCTCCGGCCGCGTGTCATCGAACACGGCGTGCCCGGCGTAGTGGATGACGTTCGCGGAGCGTGCGTGCTCCAGCAGCGCTTTGACCGTCGCAGCGGGGCCGACAAGAGGGCGGGCGCCGGGATACACGTCACGTAGCGCCTCCACCTCCGCGACCGCGCCCTTCAGCGAGTCCAGCGTGGGATGCTCACGCGGGTTGAAGGCGGGGTTGGCCACCAGCAGCACGGAATTGGCCGAGGATCGGAGCGCCGGCCGCGCCGCGTCCGCGAGGCTGGACGCGAACCGCGTTGCGTGGTCCTGCACCAGATATCTGTCTCGCCGAGCATCGTGTAGCGCATTGAACGGCACGCGGAAGAGCTCCCCATCCGCCAGGATCACCAGGGGCGTCCCGGCGGGCCCGAGCCGGTGCTGGACGGGGCGAATCAACCAGTTGTACAGCCGCGCCAGCTGGGGCATGGTGAGGTCGTCGTGCCCGGGCGACTCCAGCGCCGCACCGGCACGATTGATGGCCAGGAGCAGGCTGTCTCGATCCACCGTGTCGCGGTGCATCACGACGGAGGTGTCCCGTACAATCCACGTGAGCAGCGTGTCCCCGATGAGCCCGTACGCCACCGCAACCTGTCCCGCCGGGGCGGAGAGACGCGCCCCCATTGCTGCCTGCCGGTTCCCTACGCGACCGAACGAGATCCTGCCCCGCTCCAGGGCCTGCAGAGCCTCGGACGTTCGCCCCCCCGCAACGTGCAGCATCACCAACTGGTCGAAGCGCTCCTTCGCCTGCTCGATCATCGCGGCGCGCAGGTGGAAATCCTTTTCGTCCTCCGTCATTCCGCGGATGAGCGTCGTCACGCGGTCCAGGTCAGCGAGCGCGGCCGGGTAGTTTCCCGAAGCGAGGTATAAGTCTGCGCGGGCCAACAGGGCCGGCCTGAGCCAATCCTGATTAATTTTGGCGAAGTGGCTAACTACAGCATCCAGCCCCGCGACCGACCCAGGCTTCGTCTCGGGCGATCCTGCGAGTATCTGGGAAAGCCGCAGGATGTGAGTCAACATTTCCCGCCGTTCCCCATCCGTGACGCTATCGACAAGCGCAGCGGCGGCCCTGAGGTCTCGTCGCGTGCCAACCGTGTCTCGCGTGACCACTCGTACCCGCGCCCGCGCCATCAAAGCCTCGGGCGCGGCGATCGGCCCATGGACCGCTTGCGCTACGGCTACGTCTTCGTCTTGAATAGCAAGGGCCGCCAGCGTCATCCCATCCGTGGTTGCGGTGGAGGCGAGCTCCAGCAGCACGTTGTGCAAGCGGACGGACTGGCGGTGGGAGCGTAGAGTGTGGGAGGCCGCGTGCAACCGACGATACGCCCGGAGCGTGTCGCCGCTCTCATACGCCGACTCGCCCTCCCCATACAACATGGCTCCATGGTTCTCAGTCTCACCCAACCGCTCATAGATTGATCTGGCAGCATCATAAGACTCGCTCGCCTTGACATACTGGCTCGCCCACAGCTGAATTGTGCCCAAAATCCAATGCACCCGTGCCAGGAGCGCCGGATACTGCACCAATTCTGTGCTCGTGCGTAGGGAGTCGAGCGTGAGCCGAGCCGCCTCGGGTTCATCGCCCATCCTCATTCCCGCGTTGTTCAGGCGTGCCCATGCGAGGAGTGTAGGCGACTGGGGGCGCAGCCGAATGACCACCTTGAACGAATCCCTCGCGTCGGCATTCTTCGAGTTGCGGTGGAGCGCCATTCCCACGGCAAACACCCGGTGCGCACGGGCGAGTATACGAATCGCCTCCCGATCTCTCTCCGCGCGGCGAATCGCGTCTATCGCGTCAGCCAGGCTCGCGTCTCCGCCCCGCCGTTCCAGTGCCGCGCCAAGCCGGTCCGCAAACTCGAGCAGGGACTCGGATTGGGTGACGCGGCCCCCAAGCACGGCGCTCCCCCATTCACCGAGCACTGACTCCCAGCCCATCTCCCTCGCCTCCTGCGGGTGCTTCGCGGCGAACGACTCCACCTCCGCCACGCTTGAGCCCCCGGCAGGCCGGGCCAGCGCGGGCCGCGGCTGGCGCAGGGCACGCAGCTTTGCTCCTGCCTCCTCTGCCCAGGACGAGCTGCTGTCTACAGCAAGGTACGCCTCCCACGCCCGGGCAGCCTCTCCGTCGACGGCGAACGCCTCTAGCGCCACGGCTGCGTTGAATAGTGCGACGGCATTCCTCGGCTCCTGCTCGAGGGCTTGGAGGGCGTATTCCAGTCCCTGGATCAGGTCGCGCGGGTTCCCCGTCCACTGCGCGCGCGCCAGGTACACGCCGGACAGGTCCGCGAGCAGGGAGGTCCGCTCCAGCGTGAGCGGAAGCGCTCTCAGCAGGCGGTCGATGGCGTCGTTGAGCGAATGCTCCTTCCGGTTCCACCAGATCACCGCCGCCAAGGCCGAGGCATGCAGCGTGTCGGGATCCAGGCTCTCCCCCGCCTTGGCCAGCCGGCTCATGCGGGGAGGCGCGTCGCCGTTGTCGCCGCACGTTTCGGCCGGCATGATGCTGTCGGCGGTCAGCTCGGCACGTCTGCAGGGACGGTACTCCGTCTTGATGGAGAGCCGCGCCCGAAAGACGCGCACCGGCCCGGCACGCTCCAGGTCGCGGAGCACGCTCGCGGGCTCCCCGCTACGCGCGTACACGATGCCCATGAGCACGGTGGCCACGCCCATCAGGACAGGGGCCAGGCGCTTCATTGCCTTGCCACGCCGTGCGGGCACGGCAGGGTGGCGCTCCGCATCAGCAATTTTCATCAGGATTGGGCAACCACGGAGGGACGAACGGAGAGGACTGCAGGACGTATCCGGTGAGGTGCGGTGGATGCGCAGGCCCGCGCTCTCCGGAGAGTCACACAAGGTGGCCGGTCCGGGACGGGAACACAAGCACCTCGATTGCACTGATGCAAATCCCTAACGCCTGTTATTTTTGCAGATAGATGATCATCCGGTTTGCTCCACGAGAATGCGCCGGGCGCTCCGTCGGTCCGACGGCTGAGGGAATGGTGAGGGAACCGATCCACGACGACGAGCGGCTGGCCGCGCTTCTGGACGGGCGGCTGACTGGCGAGGAGCGAGAAGAGCTCCTCGCGTACCTTTCGGTGGCCGACGAAGAGTATCAGATCCTTGCCGGTACCGCTGCGATCCTGCTCGCGGTAGAGGAAGAGGCAGAGGAAGCAATGGTGTCGCCGCCGACCCGCGAACTGCGGCCGCCCTCTCGGGTGGCTAAGGGAGGATGGCGCAGAAGAAGCCCGCGATGGGTTGCCACCGTGGCAGCTCTCACGGGGCTCATCGTGCTCGGGACTCTACGCACCGCCCCCACCCACCCTGCGGTACGTTTGGCCGAACGCCTGGACGATGGACGGGAGCTGGATGAGCACCGGGAAACTCACACGTTCCAGACGAGCGCGATAGAAACGCTAAACCAGTGGAAGAAGAGCGCGGAGGAAGCCGGCGCTC
>DATING010000298.1:0-3065 GCA_035474555.1 Longimicrobium sp.
GAGGGGTCGGGGCGGGGCGGAACCCCGGCGCGCCGGCAGAGTCCGCGGGAGCGCGGGGTTCTCCCCCTCTCCCGTACAGGGATGGCAATCGAGGGTGCCGACAGGTCGGGTACGGGAGAGGGGGCCGGGGGGTGAGGGGCCCACCGGGAGACGGCGGTCCGGAGCCGTTGCGTGAGGGATGCGCGCCCGCAGGGCCGAGACTCCGGAGCAGGCGGCACAGCAGTATCGTGCCGGCTGCCCCGGGGGCTCGGCGCCGTTGGCAACAGTTGTATCGTTGCCTACGGCGCGCGCAGCCCGACCCGGAGCGCAGCGGAGGGGCACGCCCAGAAACGGAAGTGCCAAGTGAGAAGTGACAAGTGCCCAGTAAGGCACCCGCGCTACTCCTCCTCCTCGTCAGGAGGCGGCGCGATGAATACCTTCAGGCGGATCTTCTGCAGGATGAGCTCGTAGATGGCGTGCCCCTTCTCCGCCGAGGCGAGCGTGGGCTGCCCCACGGCGCCGCCGCTGGCCAGGGGGATGCGCTTGAGCTGCCCGCCGACGAACTTTCGCACCGTCACGGGGTCCATCGTAAAGTCCCGCGCCCGGTCCGCCCACACGCACCCCGACCGCAGGTGCAGCAGCAGCGAGGTGAGCGCCTCGCCGGCGTGCTCCGGCCCCGGATCTCCATCCAGCAGGGTGGACAGGTCCACGCTCAGCGCCTCGATCACCCGCACCCGCCCGCCCGGCGCGCGCAGGGTGGCGATGGCCTCGGCGTGCGGGGTGTGCGCGTTGGCGGTGATGCAGATGAACTCGTCGAACCCCTGCGCAGCCCACTGGACGAGAAGCTCGTTGAGCGCGCGGTGCAGGGTCTTGGCGCGCAGGGCGGCCGTGCCGGCGTAGGTTTCTTCGCCGGGCAGGTTCACGCCGTAGTGAAAGGTGGGCGCGCGCAGCACGCCGAACTCCTGCGACAGGTCGCGCGCCAGGTTTTCGGCCACGCTGGTGCCGGCCCCGATGGGCAGGTGCGGGCCCGACTGGTCGCACGCGCCCACGGGGACGATGAGCCGCCGGTCGTGCTTGAGATAGGCCGCGACCTCCGTCCAGGGGAGGTCCGCGATGGCGTAGGAGCGAGGGGAGGATTGCATCCAAACGACGGTAATGGCTGACGAGGCCGCTGCGCAAGCTCCGCCCGCCCCGCCCCGCCCCGCGCGGCGCCGATGGTGGAGCCGCGACGCGGCGGGGTGGGCGGGCGGCTGGCTGGCCGTGCTGCTGCTCGCGATCTGGCTGCAACGCCTGTCGCCCGGCTGGCTCATCGGGGCCGCGGGCGGGGCCGCCGCATGGGCGCTGCTCGCCCGCTCCGCGGCCCGCCCCTGGCGCATCGCGGGGGGCGTGGCGCTGGCGCTGGCCATCGGCCTGGCGGCGCGCACGCAGTGGCGGCTGTGGGAGATCGCGAACCGCTGGGAGGACCGCACGGTGCGGGCCCCATCCGCCGCGTCCCCGTCCCCCGCCGCATCGGCCTCCGCTTCGCCCGCCGCGGACACGGCGCGGACGGACTCGGTCATTCCCGGGCTCAAGACGCGGGTAGAGGACCGGGCGGGCGGGCGGGTGCAGGCGGGGCTGGACGACCTCTTCGACCGCGGCGGCCGCGCCATCCTGGGGGTGGCGGAGATCGTCAGCCCACGGACGCCCGTCACGGCCGCGCTCTTTTCGCGCGTGGACGCCATCCGGCAGGCGCACGGGATGACGGCGCTGTCCATCTACCGCCCCAACGGCTCGCCGCTGGTGTGGGCCGGCGAGCACCGGGGGACGGTGCCGGACTCCGTGCGCCGCGGGCTGGTGAAGTCGTCGTTCTCCGCCGGGCCGCTCTTTGGATACGTGTACTTCGCGGAGCGGCTGCGCAGCGGCAACGTGGCCGTGGCGGCGGTGCTGCTGGATGCGCACGTGGCCGTGGGCGAGGGGACGGAGCCATACGCGGACCGCTTTGCGCGGCGCAACGGCATCGTCCCCAACTTCACCACGCCGGAGCTGGCGCAGGGCGAGGTCATCTGGGACTGGACCACGCAGAACACCACCATCCTGAGCGGCGTCTTCGAGACGCTCACGCAGGACCGCTGGCGCGCGCGCGTCTCGCAGCGCGGCCGGTGGGAGGTGGCGGGCGCGTGGGCGATCGCGGCGCTGATCCTGGCCCTGGCCTGGTACCGCGGCGCCGGCAAGGGCCCCGGCCCGCCCGTGGCCGTGCTGACGGCATCGCTCATCGTCATCCCCCTGGGCGTGCTGCTGGGGGACACGATGGGGGCGGCGTCCGTCTTCTCCCCCCTGCGCTTCGTCCTTCCCTTTCCCGGCGACTTCACCCTGGGGCAATTGCTGCTCGCGCTGACGGGCTTGGCGGTGTGGCTGCTGGCGCGCTTGCAGCCGGCGCGGTTCGCGGAGCGCATCCCCTTCCCGCTGCGCGTCCTTCTCGCGGCGGGGGCGCTCGTAGGGGCGCTGGCGCTGGTGGACGCGTCCGTGGCGGCGGGGGTGCTGGCGGACCGCACGGCGGGGGGCGCGCCGCTCGTGGTGGCGCTGGCGCTGCTGGCGGCCATCCCCCTGTTCGTGCTGATCGGCCGGGGGGGTGAGCGGGCGCTGCGGCCGGAGCTGGTCGTGGGGGCGATGCTGATCGCGGGGGCGCTGGGGGTGGGGCTCGTGACCTGGTGGCGGCCGGGACGCGAGGCGCCCGTGTGGGTGGCGGCGGCGTGGGCCCTCCCCTTCCTGGTGGCGTCGCTGGGGCTCCCCCGGGCGGAGGTGCGCCGCGGCGCGCTGCTCCCCTGGGTGTGCGCGGGATGGATCGCGGGGACGCTGGCCCTTTCCAGCCTGTGGACGCTGCACCTGAACGAGCGGCTGCGGGAGTCGGAGCGGGAGATCGCGCGGCTGGGCACGCAGGCGGACCCGTTCCTGGACTTCCTGCTCCGCCAGTTCAGCGAGCAGGTGCTGCGGCTGGACGCAGAGGGGCGCCAGGGGGTGAGCCTGCTGTACCAGGCGTGGGTGGAGGCCGGGCTGGCGCGCGAGGGCTACGAGGGGCGCGTGACGCTGTGGCAGGACGGCGTCCCCGG
>DATING010000299.1:0-8607 GCA_035474555.1 Longimicrobium sp.
GATCAGTCATCACCCACAGGACAAATCCGCACCGGCGGCACCGCATCCGCCGTCTCCGCGGCCCACGCGCGCATCCGCAGCCCGCGCATCCGCTCGAGCGTATGGTCGCGCGCATCGGCGGAATCGAAGATGCCAAAGACGCTGGATCCGCTCCCCGCCATCATCGCCATCCGCGCCCCGCCCTGCCGTAGCGCGGACTTCGCGAGCTCGATGAACGGGATCTCCTCCGCCACCACCGCCTCGAAGTCGTTCTCCGCCAGCGCCTCCACGGAGTCCCAGCCCCGCAGCGCATCCAGCGCGAGCGACCGCGCGTCCGGCGCGTATCCCCCGCCCCGCCGCTCCGCGATGCGCCGGAACGCCTCGGGCGTGGGCATCGCCACCCCGGGATGCGCCACGATCACGGGACGCGGCGGCAGGGGCGGCAGCGCGAGCAGGCGCTCGCCCCGGCTCCACGCCAGCGCCAGCGCCGACCCGCAGGCGAAGAACGGCACGTCGCTCCCCAGCTCGATCGCCATCCGCAGCAGCGCCGCATCATCCAGCGGCTCGCCGTGCAGCGCGTTCAGCGCCCGCAGCGTCGCGGCCCCGTCGGACGATCCGCCGCCCATCCCCGCCGCGGACGGGATGCGCTTCGCGAGGTGGATGTCGAGCGCCGCGGATTCGCCGATTGCCGCGTGGAATCGCTCCGCCGCACGGACGCACAGGTTGCGCTCCGGCGGACCCGTATCCACCGCGCCATCCACGTGCAGCCGGATCCCCGCCGCGCCGCGCTGCACGCGCACCGTGTCCGCCATCGACAGCGCGCAGAACAGCGTCTCCAGCGCGTGATAGCCGCTTGCCTCGCGGGCCAGCACGCGCAGGAACAGGTTCACCTTGGCGGGCGCGGCGACCTCCGCGAACTCAGGCACGGGCATCCGCCGGCCGGGGATCGTCCGTCTCGGTCGCCGTCTCCACCTTCTCCTCCGTCCGCGTCAGGTCGCGCAGGCGGATGTTGAGCCGCGTGGCGTAGAACGCGCCCAGCCCCGTCACCGTGAGCCATCCCAGGATGTGAAAGCTCATGGCGAACGAGATGGCGCGCGACTCGTCCACCCCCCACAGCCCCAGCCCGTACACGCTCGCCGCCTCGAACACGCCAAAGAAGCCGGGCGCCGCCGGGATCGCCACCGCCATGGCCACGAGCGACTGGAGGAACACGGCGCCCACGTACCCCGGCTCCGTGATGCCGAACGCGCGGAACGCCAGCAGGTACGACGTGGCCAGGAACGCCCACTGCGCCACACACCACAGGATGGAGACCGCCAGCAGGCGCGGGCTGCGCAGCACGTGCAGCCCGCCCACGAACGCGTGCAGGGCGTCCACGAGCGGGCGGCGGATGGCTTTCGGCAGCACCGCGTTGGCGATGCGCTCGGCGATCCCGACCGTCCACGTGGGAAAGAAGACCATCACCAGCGCGCCCACGAGCATCACCGCGACGATGCGGATCATCCATTCCACGCCCCGCTGCACCCCCTCGCTGCCGGCCGTGAGCTCCGGGAACCCGGGGAGGGCCATGCTTCCCAGCAGGAAGATGACGAGGATGATGCCGTCCAGCGCGCGCTCCAGCACCAGCGACGCGAACGCGCCCGTCAGGGGGATCTTCGCCTGCCGCGCGAGCACCCAGGTGCGCGCGAACTCGCCCAGCCGCGCCGGGAACACGTTGTTCGCCGCGAACCCGATGCACACGGCCGCGATGCGCGGACGCCACGCGATGCCGGGCGCCACGGGCTCCAGCAGCGGCTTCCAGCGCAGGGCGCGCACGTGCATCCCCAGCGTGGCGATGAGCACGGCTGCGCTCAGCAGCCACCAGTTCGCCTCGCCCAAGTGCGTGGCGACCTCGTGCCACACCACCTCGCGGAGCGCCAGCCAAAGAAAAAAGACGGTCGCCGCGATCCCGACGAGCGTCTTTCCGTGTCCCTTCATTCCGATCCCCATTCACCGAAGAAAGGCGGCCCCGCGGCCGCCTCCATCTCATCCGTCGCGATCCTTCGTCTCGTCCAGCGCGATACTCAGTGCGTCAGACGCGCGATCCTGTCATTCCGGGGGCAGCGCCGACGATCACCCCATCGCGCACATCGTCCGGGCGCCGACCGAGGAATCTGCTCGCCCGTGCTCGTAGCCCGCCGCGTGCCCGGGACTCTGCCCGTCCGCGATTCCGTGTCGGCGCCGTCCTCGCAACGCGCGGGCAAGATCCGCGGATCGGGCACCCACGACGGCGCACTCCCGGCCCCGCACTGCCCTCGAAGCAAACCCTGTCACGGGCAGGACCGGAGAGCGGTGGCTGCCGTCGAGCACGGGACAGGAGATCCTTCGGTCGGCGCCACGGGATCCGGCACGGGACGGACCCGGCGAGCGCCTCCCTCAGGAAAACAACGCCGCCTGGCTTCCATCCACGACGGGCGCGCAGACACGCGGTCGATGCGCGCCTCAGCTCCGTCCCGACAGCCCCAGCTCCACCAGCCCGAACAGCTCGTCCAGCGCGTCGGCCAGCGGCGTGCCGGACGGGGAGCCGGCCAGGTCCGCGATGCGCCCGCGCAGGGCCAGCGCCTCGCGCAACGCATCCTCCCCCGAGTAGAACAGCGTCTCCACGGGCACCACGCCCTCCTCGTCCGCCGATTCGTCGCGCGCGGGCTCCGCGGCGATGGCGGGCTCCACCGCCTCCGCCGTCGTGGCGGACGTCACGGGCGCGGACGTCACGGGCGCGGACTCCGCGACCGCGGTCGGCTGCGACGCGCCGGGGAGGGCGTGGCGCAGGCGCAGCAGCGCGTCGCGGGCGTCCTCCGGCGTGGTGGCCGCGCGCAGGCGCGTGGCGGCCAGCTCCGCGGACGTGGCCAGCCCCGCGGCGTTGTACGTCGACGCCAGGTCGCGCACGCTGGCCGCCAGCTCCGCCACCTCGCGCGCGATGCGCGTGAACCGGCGCGGCCGCGCGGGGAGGCTCCCCAGCAGCCCCTCGGCCCGGTCCAGGAACCCCGTGGCCTCGATGCGCAGAAAGGCTTCCACCTCCGGCGTGATCTCCCCGTCCGCCGCCAGCGGCGCCATGGGCGACGACACCAGGTGCGGCCCGCCGCCGTCCGCGAACAGGCGGCTCACGGGGATCACGCCGTCCTCCTCGCCCGCCGCGTCTTCCGCGCGGTCACGCAGCTCGCGGAACGAGGTCAGCTCCGGCGACTCGCCCGGCGGCCGGCCGCCCTCCAGCGCCGTCCCCGCCGCGCGCAGGGCGCTGCCGCCGGCCCCCAGCAGCTCCAGCTCCGCCGTGAGCACCGGGGCCGTGCGGCTCAGGATCTCGTGCGCCGCGTCCTCGATCCCCTCCAGCACCTCCAGCACGGGCGCCAGCGCCTCCATCCCCGCCACCCCGCGCACGGGGCGCATCCGCCGCAGCACCACCCGCAGCGGCTCGCGCAGCTCCGGCTGCCGGGCCAGCTCCGCCAGCACGCGGTCCATCTCCGCCACCACGCCCGTGATCTCGCGCCGGACGAACGCGAACAGCTCGTCCCCCGCGCCCGGCTGGTCGCTGCGGCGGCGGCCGTGCACGTCGCCCCAGCGCTCCACGGCCGCGTGGGCGCGCGCGTCCTCCTCCGGGCCCCACTGCTCGTGGCGCTCCACCAGCACGCGCAGGTCCTCCGCCGTGCGCCGCGTGCGGTCGCGCACCTCCGGCGACCAGGGCAGCACCCCGTCGCGGATGGCGCGCGCACCGTCCTCCAGCCGCTCCGCCACCTCGGCGATGGGCGTGGCCCCCGCCAGCTGCGCGCTGCCGCGAACGCCGCGCGCCAGCCGAAAGAAGCGCACGGGGTCCGGCCGGTCGGACCCGGCCAGCAGCGCGTCCAGCTGGTCCAGGTACTCGCCGGCTTCCAGCGCGAAGTATTCGCGGAGCGGTTGCGTCATGGGGACGGGGCGGTGATCAAGGGGTTCAGCGGCGGGCGCGGCGCAGGAGGTCGGCCATGTCGCGCACGGCCCGCTCCAGCCCGGTAAAGACGGCGCGGCTCACGATGGAGTGGCCGATGTTCAGTTCTTCGATCTCCTCCACCAGCGCCAGGGGCACCACGTTCTCGTACGTAAGCCCGTGCCCCGCGTGCACGGCCAGCCCCAGCGACCGGCCCAGCGCCGCCGCCCGCCGCAGCCGGCCCAGCTGCGCGTCGCGCTCGGCGCCGCGCGTGTTGGCGTACTCGCCCGTGTGCAGCTCGATGGCGTCCGCGCCCAGCTCCAGCGACGCCCGCACGGAGTCCGGGTCCGGGTCGATGAAGAGCGACGTGCGGATCCCCGCGTCCTTCAGCCGGCGCACGCCGTCGCCCAGCCCGAAGCGCGTGGCGGCGCTGAACGTCAGCCCGCCCTCCGTGGTCACCTCTTCGCGGCGTTCGGGGACGAGCGTGGCCTGGTGCGGGCGCCATTCCTCCGCCAGCGCCAGCACGTCCGACGCCGCCGCCAGCTCCAGGTTGATGACCGTGCGCGCCGTCTCCATCAGCAGCCGCACGTCGCGGTCCTGGATGTGGCGGCGGTCCTCGCGCAGGTGCACGGTAATGCCGTCGGCGCCGCCCAGCTCCGCCAGCACGGCGGCGCGCACCGGGTCCGGCTCGTCGGTGCCGCGCGCCTGGCGCACGGTCGCGACGTGATCGATGTTGACGTAGAGCCTCAACTCCCCTCCCCCAGCAGAGTCCCGATGCGGTCCGCCGCCGCCGCGTCCAGCCCCGCCGTACGCGCCAGCCGCAGGGCCTCGCGGCCGAGCAGGCAATATAGCGCGCGCTCGTCCGCCGACAACCGGGCCAGGTGCAGCAGAACCGTATCGACGTCGCCGCGCATCACCGGCCCCGTGAGCGCCGCCGCCGGCCCGCGCGCCGCCACGTTCTCCACCGCGCCCGCCGCCAGGGCCGCCAGCGCCGTCCGCGCGTCCTCCGCGTGCACCCCGGCCTCCTCCATCAACCGCTCCGCCACCCCCAGCAGCGCCACGGCGTAGTTGCTGGCGAACACCGCTGCCGCGTGGTACGCCGCCTTCCCCCCGGGCGCGATGCCCAGCATCCGGCCGCCGCACGCGTGGACGATGCGCTCCGCCAGCGCCCGCGCCGCCCCCTCCCCCTCCACGCCCCACGTCGCGCCCGCCAGCCGGTCCGCGCCGGAGATGGGATCGGCGAGCGCCGCGAGCGGGTGCGCGGAGCCCACGGGATGCCCGCGCGCGGCCAGGGCGCGAAGCTCGTCCCCGGAGCGGCTGCCGCTCGTGTGCAGCACGGGGATGGAGGGCGGCAGGTCGATGGATGCCAGCCGCTCCGCCACCTCCGCGATGGCGGCGTCCGGCACGGCGATCACCAGCGCGTCCACGTCCGCCGCCGGCCGATGGATGGCGTTGCGGTACTCCGCGTCCGGCGGATCGCCGTCGAAGAGCGGATGGGCGGGCGCCAGCGGCCGCCGTCCCGTGACCGTCATCGCCCCCACGGCGTGCGCGCGGTGCAGGCGCAGGGCGAGCGACAGCCCCGTCCGCCCCGCGCCCACGATCCACAGGTGCCCGGCGACGCGTTCGGCCGGGTGTGGGTTGGGCGCAGCGCTCACCGGATTCCAGGCATCGAGACCATCAGACGATCCTGCTCGCGAAAAAGCCACATGCGGATGCGCGGAGGACGCCGAGGATGTCCCTCCGCGTCCTCCGCGCCTTCCGCGTGAGATCCGTCCGTCCTGCGCGCGCGGACGGTCACCCGCCGCCGTAGACCTTTACGCCGCGCGTCTTCAGGCGGCCCAGCGCGGAGTTGGGGAGCCGGGCGCGCAGGTGGATCTCCGTGCCGTGGTCCTCGCGCTCCAGCACCTCGCCCTCGCGGTAGATCTCCGCCAGCAGCCCGCCCTGCGCGGACGACAGCGTCAGCCGCACGTCCGGGCGGATCTTGCGCACCTCGTCGTGCAGCAGCGCGCGCAGGGGCTCCAGCCCGTCCTCCGCGATGGTGTTGACGAAGATAGCCGGCTCCGGGAACGAGCGCTCGCGCAGCGCCCGGGCCTCGTCCTCCGACAGCCGGTCCATCTTGTTGAACACCAGCACCGTGGGCCGGTCGCGCAGCTTCAGGTCCGACAGCACCTCGCGCACAACGTCCACCTGCTCCTCCCACGCGTGGTGCGAGGCATCCACCGTGTGCAGCAGCAGGTCCGCCTCCGCCGCCTCCTCCAGCGTGGCGCGGAACGACGCCACCAGGTGGTGCGGCAGCTTGCGGATGAAGCCGACCGTATCCGTCAGCAGCACTTCCGAGCCCTCGCCCACGTCGATGGCGCGCGTGGTGGGGTCCAGCGTGGCGAACAGGCGGTCTTCCACGAACACGTCCGCTCCCGACATCCGGCGCAGGATGGACGACTTCCCGGCGTTGGTGTAGCCCACGAGCGACGCGCGCATCTGCCCCTCGCGGCCCTTGCGCTGCGTTTGCCGCTGGCGGGTGATGTGCTCCAGCTCGCCCTTGAGGCGCGAGATGCGGTGGTCCACCAGCCGGCGGTCCGTCTCCAGCTGCGTTTCGCCGGGGCCGCGCATGCCGGGGCCCGAGCGGGAGCGCGAAAGGTGGCTCCACATCCGCGTCAGGCGCGGCCGCATGTACTGAAGCTGCGCCAGCTCCACCTGCGCGCGGGCTTCGCTGGTGCGGGCGCGCGTGGCGAAGATGTCCAGGATGAGCTCCGCGCGGTCCATGATGCGCGTGCCCACGATGCGCTCCAGGTTGCGCCCCTGCGCCGGCGACAGCTCGTCGTCGAACAGGATGAGCGTGGCATCCTGATCCGCGACGAACTGCCGCAGCTCCTCGGCCTTGCCCTCGCCGATGAAGTACTTGTGGTGCGGGTGGTCCAGGCGCTGGACAAAGCTGTCCAGCACCTCCACCCCCGCCGTGTCGGCCAGGCGCTCCAGCTCCTGGAGGTGCTCCTCGGTGACCTCGGCCGGCTGCGACTTCAGCGGCGCGCCCACCAGCACCGCCCGCTCCACCGGCGCCGCCAGCTCGATCAGTTCTCGCGTGTTAATGGCTGTTTCTCCGGCAAAAGACCCGGTGCGGAGCCGTCCTCCGTCACCAGCCCGATGACTTCCCTCAGATTCAGGTACAGCTCCTCCAACGATTCGCCCTGCGTGTGCGCTCCACGAAGTCCGTCCACGTACCCGACCCGAATGCCTTGGATGCCGCTGTCGGCCACTGTGGCGACATGCCCGTCCACGACCATCGTCAAGACATACGCGCCCACATCGTCAGGCAGGGCCTCGGAATGCGCTTCCCGATCGCCCATCACGCCACCTGCCAGCCCGCGAACGGCCGCGACTGCGTCCTCCGGGGTAGCGCCGTGGACGATGCTTCCGGAGATCGAGGGCACCTCCGCGCGCCAGCGCCCGCTGACCTCACGCTCCAGCTGTACATGACACCGGCGCAAGTTACTCTCCTGCGGCACGGAGGGCCGCATCGTAGAGCGACCGCTTCAACCGGAACGCCACCGTCGTCTCCATCTGGTCCAGGATCGGCTTGATCGCAGAGATAGAGCCGCGTTTCTTCGCCTCGAGCAGAAGGCCCAGCACCCCGGTAACCGGCAGCCCAAGACCAAGGGCTGCTTTCCGCGCGCGGCGCTCGTCTATGAGCAGCACGTCGGCACTGAGCTCGATGGCCAGTGCGATCGCCTCTGCCTCACCCCGGCCAACCGGACTCGGCAGCTGCCCGGCAGCCATGGGATTCGACACCGGCACCACGCGGATCCAGCTAGCCTGCTTCACGGCATTTGCGCCAGGCCGGTTGGGCGTGGTGACCTCGTTCCACACCGCCGGAGGAACGATGACCTCGCCGTACAGGCTCCGCAGAAGCTCAAGCTGTCCGACGGCCCCGATCGCAATCAGGGACGACGAGTCGCTGATGACGATCAAAGCCGGCCAAGCGCCCGGAGCGTAGCGATGTCCTGCTCCAGGTCGTCCACGTCGAGCGTGAGATAGAGGTCCCGGCTCGCCAGCAGGTGCTGGAAGGCGATCCGGTCCATTCTCGCCAGCTCCGCCGCCTGCTCAATGCTCAGCTTTTCGCGCTGGTACAGGGCGACCGCCAGTTCGGTGGCGATCTCCTGCTGCGTCATGTTTGTCGAGAAGAGCAGGTCGTTCGGAAACGTTACGGTCGTCATCCATCCTCCTGTCCAGAGCGTGTCGCTCCAATCTGCACGAGGCGCCGCTCAGGCGTACATCAGCCGGCGGCCCTTGGGCTCCGGAATCGGCCTTCCCAGCTCTCGCGTGACGTCGATCCACCCCTCCATCGCATCCTTTGCCATCGCGAGCGCTTCCTCGTACGTGGCACCGTGCGTCTTGCACCCGGGGAGCTCAGGAACCTCGGCGATGAATACCTCGTCCTCATCGCTCCAGTAGAGGATGATCTCGTATTTCAGCACACGGCCTCCATTCGCGGTCGCCTGTCCAGAGCGTGTCGCTCCACCAATCTACACGCTTGCCAGCTCCTCGCCCACCCTCTCCCAGGCGGCGTAGGCCTCGGTGAGCTCCGCCTGCAGCGTGTCGCGCTCGGCGGCGAGGGCGGCGGGACGGGCGGGGTCCGCGCCGGCGGCGTAGATCGCGGGATCGCCCAGCGACGTCTCGATCTCGCCGATGCGCCCCTC
>DATING010000300.1:0-9863 GCA_035474555.1 Longimicrobium sp.
GGTGCTGGTCATCCACCTGGCCTTCGCGATCTTCGCGGGGATCGGGGATCGCGCGGGCCGGGAGCGAATGAATTCGCGGCTACAACTTCACACTGTCGGCCTCCGCCGACACCAGACCGTGCACCCGCCGTCTTCCTGCCGCTCGATCAGCTCCGCGCCGGACCGTCCCCGCTCGCCGCAGTCACTGGATCGATGGCCACGGCCTCTCGCCGGCGGCGGCGGGCGCGGGCGATCATGGGGCCGTAGACGGCGGCGTTGACGATCACCACCCCCGCGCCGATGCCGAACTGCAGGCCGCGCGTCAGGCCGCTGGGGTAGAGCACGGACACGATGTAGTGCTCGATGAACCCGCCCTCGTACCCCGCCTGCCCGCCGCGCTGGCGCAGGCCGTTCTCCAGCGGCGTCAGCGGGCAGATCCACCCCGCGAACATGATGAGCGCCCCCCACACGGCGCACGGCACGTGCACCCACGCCAGCTTTCGCCAGCGCAGCACCAGCAATCCCCCGATGCCCGCAAAGATGGCAAAGGCGAGGTGGATGACGAGCACTGCATCGGCCAGGCTGCGATAGATCATCCGAGACGCAGTTTACGCGGTTGATGTCTGCGCGGGCGGACCGTGTGAAGTTGTAGCCGCGAATTCATCCGCTCCCCGGCGGCGCGCGACGATGACCGGCCTTGATCCGCATATTCGCATCGTCTCGCCGCCCCGCCGGTCATCCACCTCACCCGTCCTGCGCGCCGCCGGGGATGACGTGGCCGATGGTGAGGCGGTGCCCGTCCGGTGTGGTCATGGCGAACTCCCGCATCCCCCACGGCTTGCTCTGGATGGGCTGGGTGGGCCGAAAGCCGGCCGCCTGGATCTGCGCCAGGTACGCGTCCGCGTCATCCACCCGCAGGTAGGCGAAGTAGCTGTGGTCGCCGGTCTGCGAGGGAGGGATGGCGTCCGGGCACTCGCCCATCATGATCATGCAGTTGTCCCGCGCCACGAAGATCCACCCCGGCGGCTCCTGCACGACCTGGAACCCCAGCGCATCCACGAAGAAACGTGCGGACACGCGGACGTCCGCCACGGCGAGCACATAGTGGTTCTGCAGGATGGTGGGCATCATCCCCTCCAGGGGTGAAATGACGAGGATCCGCCGCGGCGCACATCCTCGAATGCGGCAGGAGCCGTCGGCGAAGGCCGACATCACGTTTTCGGTGCCGCGAATTCATTCGCCGGGCGGCTGGGATTGCGCCCCGGGGGCATGAACCCGATTGCGGCGCTTCTTCCCCGGAGTCCGCCCCCTGCTCCAAACGATCGCGCCGGGACGGAAAGGCATCCGTCCCGGCGCGACGTCCATCATCCCCCGGGCCGGGTCAGACCTTGGCCGGCGCGGCCGCGGCCGCCGGGGCGCCGCCGGGCGTGGGTACGCGCAGCTCGCGGCGGATGATCTTGCCGATGGGGCTCTTGGGCAGCTCGTCGCGGAACTCCACGCTCCGCGGCACCTTGTACCCCGCCAGCGACTCGCGGCAGTGCGCGATCACGCTTTCCGGCGTAAGGCCGTCGTCCTTCTTGACGATGAAGGCCTTGACCGCCTCGCCCGAGTGCTCGTCCGGCACGCCGATGACCGCCACCTCGTGCACGCCCGCGTGGTTGGCGATGCACGCCTCCACCTCGTTGGGGTACACGTTGAAGCCGCTCACCAGGATCATGTCCTTCTTGCGGTCCACGATCTTGAAGTACCCCTCCTCGTCCATCTCGGCCACGTCGCCCGTGTCCAGCCAGCCGTCCTTGAGCACCTTTTCCGTCTCCTCGGGACGCTTCCAGTAGCCCAGCATCACCTGCGGGCCCTTGCAGAACAGCACGCCGGGCTGGTTCACGCCCACCGGGTCGCCGCTCTCGTCCATCAGCTTGACCTCCGTGCTGGGGAACGGGATGCCGATGGTGCCGTCCTTGACCCGGTCCACGGGGTTGAAGCTGACGACGGGCGCCGCCTCCGTCAGGCCGTACCCCTCCACCACCGGCGTGCCGACGACTTCCTTCCACCGCTTGGCCACGGCGCCGTGCAGCGCCATGCCGCCGGCCACGGACAGCTTGAGCGACTTGGGCGGATTGGCCTTGAACCACTCCTCGTTGGCCAGCGCGTTGAACAGTGTGTTCACACCCGAGAACCAGGTCACCGGGTACTTTTCGAACGCCTTCTGCAGGTTTTGCGGCGGCCGCGGCGACGGGATGAGGACGTTGTGCCCGCCGATCTGGTAGAAGAGCAGCAGGTTGACGGTGAACGCGAAGATGTGGTAGAGCGGGAGCGCCGTGAGGATGGACTCCTTCCCTTCTTTGAGCAGCTCCGTGTTCATGGCCAGCATCTGCGCCACGTTGCTCAGCAGGTTGCGGTGCGAGAGCATGGCGCCCTTGCTCACGCCCGTGGTGCCGCCCGTGTACTGCAGGTTGGCCACGGAATCCAGCGTCACGCCGTCCATGTAGCGCTTGACGTCCGCGCCCCCCGCGATGCGCTCGCGCCCCGCCTTGAGCGCGTCCTGCAGCGGCGTGTGCGGCACGGTGATGCTGGGCAGCTGCTTCTTTACGTACTTGAGCACCGTGCGGATGACGAACGCCGGCACGGCGGGGAACCACTCCGTGATGCGCACCGTCACCACGTTCTGCACCTGCGTCTTGGGGAGCACGGCGGGCAGGCGGTCGGCGAACAGGTCGCTGATGACGAGCACCTTCGCGCCGCTGTCGTTGAACTGGTGCACCATCTCCGGCGGCGTGTACAGCGGGTTGGTACTCACGGCGACGCACCCCGCCTTGAGCACGCCGAACAGCACGATGGGGTAGGCCAGCGAGTTGGGCATCTGGATGGCCACCCGGTCGCCCGCGTCCAGCGCCAGCTTGCCGCGCAGGTACGCCGCGAACTCGTCCGACATCTGGTCGATCTGCGCGAACGTCAGCGATCCCGCCATCCCGTTGGGCATCACCTGCGTGAACGCCGTCTTCTGCGCATGCCTGGCCGACTGCTGGCGCACCATGTCGGGCATGTGCTTGTAGGGCAGGGGGCCGATGTCGGCGTGGCTGCCCGGCGAATAGTGCGGTACCCAGGGACGGTCCATCATGGTTGCTTCCTCCTGGCGGGAGCGGCGGGAGTGGCGGATGTAGCCGGCAGGCGGAGCGCTGCCGCGGCAGATCGATCGAACGTTTGATTTTTCATGGTACACGCCTTTTGGCCCCTGCGCCAGACGTCTGTGAGCGCTGCTCAACCCCAGCAAATGCCTTACGGGGACTGGAGAATGGGATGATGTGCGACATATGATCGACTCCGCTGCCCTTGGCCGTGTGTGCCGCGCTGTCACCCGGATGCGGATCCGGTCACGGAACTTGCATTTGCAAGCAGGCGTAAATAAGCTGTACCCATCAGCCACACGGAGTCGCGTCATGGCCGTGCAAACGCTCGCTACCCAGCTCCGCTACGTGGAGGATGCCCACGATGGGCTCGGCCTCACGTACCGGCAGATCGCCGCCGCCGTGGGTGCCGACGAGAGCACGCTCCACCGCTGGCGGGCGGGCGAATCGGCACCACGCTCCATCTTCCTGAGCCGCATGGACGCACTGCGCGAGTTTCAGCAGGAGCTGCTGGAGACGATGGATGCGAACGCCGCGCGGACGTGGCTGCAGACGCCCGTTCCCGCGCTGGACGGCCGTGCCCCGGCCGCGCTGCTGGAAGAAGGCCGCATCGAGCCGTTGACGCGGCTGCTCCTTCGCCTGAATCTCGGAACGTCCACGTAAGGGGAGATGGCGGAACGTCCCTGTGAATCCCGCTTCGCCGGAGCCGTCTTCCGCCAGTCCACCCCGCGATACGCCGAGATCACCGAGCGCACCTTGTCGGCCAGCGCGCGTGCAGGTGGGCGCTTCAACCCCGCGGGCGAGTTCGGCGCCATCTACGTTTCGCTCGATCCCGACACCCCGTTTCGCGAGCTGCACCGGCAGGCCATGCACGCCGGCGCGGAGGTCGTGGCGTTTCTTCCCCGCACCCTGTTCGCGGCGGAGGCACGCCTGCAGCGCGTGGTTGATCTCGTCTGCGCGGATGGCCCGGGCGCCTGGGGACTGTCGGACGCGACGCTTGGCTCGGATGATTGGAGCGCCTGCCAGGACGTGGCTCGACGCGCGCGGATGCAGGGATTCGAGGCGATCCGCTTTCCCTCCGCGACCGGCGCGGGCGAGAACCTGGCGATCTTCCTCGACCGTCTTGCACCGGGCTCGTATCTCCGGATCCTGCGGGAAGAAGAGGTGCGCCCAGGCTTGTCCGGACCAAGCGGGACGGGAGCTTGATGTCCGGCCGCGCGGATCTTTATACTGACGCCGCTCGTCCCTACTCACCTGAGCGGATCGGATCGGAATGCGCTACGGACTTTCAGTGACCATCGGCACCCGGCCGGGGCAGCGGGACGCGGTGGTGGACATCCTGGTGCGCGACACCGACGCGTCGCGGGCGTTGGGGTGCGACCTGTACCTGGTGGGGGTGTCGGAGGAGAAGCCGGACGTGGTGTACGTGACCGAGGTGTGGGCGTCGCGCGAGGCACACCACGCATCGCTCTCCGACCCGGCCGTGAAAGCGGCGATCGCGGAGGCCATGCCCCTGCTCACCGGCGAGTTCCACTCCACGGAATTCAGCGTGGTGGGCGGATTGGGCGTGCCGGAGCCGAGCGCGTGACCGCCGCGCGTCGTATCGGCTGATCGGGCAGAGCGGAGCGCGGGCGACGGGCCGCGCGCGGGCGTGGGGTGGTGTCCGCGGAGGCGGACAGTGTGAAGTTGTAGCCGCGAATTCATTCGCTCCCCACTGTCCCGCGCTCCTTCCCTGATCCCGATCGGCGCGATTCCCGCCTCTCGGCCTCGATCGACCTGCCCCCGTCGATCCCGTCCATCCCCGCCCACGAGAAAACGGCGGCACCCCGCGCAGGGTGCCGCCGCTTCTCATCCATCCAGCTCCTCATCCATCCATCCATCCATCGAGCACTTCTACCGCTGCAGCCAGGCCACCTGCCCGCCCATGGCGTCCGTGTGGGTGGTGTCCGCGTCGTAGGCCTCGGTGCTGATGCCGGCGATGGTGCCGTGGCCCTCGGACTGCACGAGCACCCAGCCCCGGGGCTTGGGCGTGGAGACGCCATCCACGTTGTACGCGGCCCAGTAGTGGTCGAACCGCAGGTCGTCGTGCAGCTGCTGGCCCGTGAGGCCCGGCTCGTATCCCACGTACAGCCCCGGCACGTACCCGGCCGCGGCCACGGCGTCGTGCCACGCGTTGCAGAACCCGATCACGTCCGCGGTCGACGCGCTGGTGGACACGCTCTCCAGGTCGCACCACACGTTCACACCCTGCGGAAAGCCGATCTGCTGCGAGAAGGTGGCGGCGTTCTGCCCGTATTCCGCGCCCAGCGCGGCCGTGGGCTGCCAGCCGGGATTGAGCACGTGCTGCACGGGCATCAGCGCCAGCCCGGCCGCCAGGATGCCTTCCGCCTCCTGCGCGGACAGGTCGTGCGAGGCCATCTGCGTCCGCCCCACGTAGCGCAGGCAAAACCGGTAGCCGGCCGAGAAGAAATCCGCCGCGGCGGTGCTGCTGATAGGCGTGTTGGCGTCGAACCCGCGCACGCCGGCGGGGGCTTTCTGAATGGATCCGGAGAGCATGGAAACCTCAAAAGGATGGGATGAAGGAGAGAACCTGGGGCCAACGGTAGCCGCCCCCGGGCGGAGCCGCAACGACTTTGTACGAAACGGTGGGAGATGGAAACGCCCGCCGCCATGATGGCGGCGGGCGCACGTCGTCCAGAACGGCTCAGCAGGGAAAGGCGCAGGACATCCGGCAGTCCGTGCGGCAGCTCTGCTCGAACGTTCCGCCGCCGCCGCCCGTTCCACCACCGCCCGTTCCGCCGCCGTTGGGGCACGCTGGCGTACATTCCTCGGACTCGCCGCACGCGTACATGCAGGAAAGCCGGCAGGCGGTGTATCCGGCGCCGTACGAACACCCGGACGAATCGCCGTGCCCGCGGACGGTGCCGCGCAACTCGTGCGCCTCTCCCGTCTCGAACGACTCGACCGCCAGCTCATCCAGGTGCAGGCTCAGCTTTTTCATCGCGTTCTCTCCCGGTGGATGGTTCGTGGCGCGGCCAGCATCCGGCGGACGGCAGCCGGGTTGCGGCCACGGCAACATATCGTCTGGTAATGATATCCACCTGCCGCCGCGAACACTATAGCCGCGCACGTCCGTCACCCGCGGGTGGTCGCTGGCGAGGTCGCGCGGCAGCAAAAAGCCGGTGCCGCGGGGGCGCCGGCTCTTCACCCGGGCGGGATCACTCGATCACACTGCGGACGATGGCGAACACGTCGTCCAGCATCTGCGGGGTCAGGCGGCCGGTGAAGGTGTTCTGCTGGCTGGGATGATAGCTGAGCACCATGGCCGGCCCGCCCTGCACCGGCACCACGACGCCGTGCCCGAACCTGGGCAGGGGATGCGGGAGGGTGCAGCCGGTCTCGCGCAGCAGGCGGAGGGCGGCCTCGTACGCGAACCCGCCCAGGCACAGCACGGCGCGCACCTGCGACAGCAGCGCCAGCTCGCGGCGGGTAAAGACGGCGCAGGCGTCGCGCTCGTCCGGCAGCGGCTTGTTGTCGGGCGGGGCGCACTTCACGGCGCTGGTGACCCACGCGTCGCGCAGCTCCAGCCCGTCGGCGCGGTGGGCGCTGGTGGGCTGGCTGGCAAAGCCGGCGCGGTGCATGGCCGCGTACAGAAAGTCGCCGCTGCGGTCGCCGGTGAACATGCGGCCCGTGCGGTTGGCGCCGTGCGCGGCCGGGGCGAGCCCCAGCACCAGCAGCCGCGCCGCCGGATCGCCAAAGCCCGGCACGGGCCGCGCCCAGTACTCCTGGTCGCGGAACGACTTGCGCTTTTCCACGCCCACGCGCTCGCGCCACTCCACCAGGCGCGCGCAGCGTCGGCACGCGGTCAGCTCATCCTGCAGAACGTGTAGATCCATGCTCGCAAAATCGCGCACCCTCCCCGTCCCGCGGAAGGGTGCGCATCGTCGGTTGATGAAGGGAGTTCCGGATCCCGGGCCCTTTCGAGTTCAAGCCACGCGGCTGACCCCGAGCCCCGGCGATTGAAATCGCGGCTGTGACTTCGCGATGTCGGCCTTCGCCGACAGCTCGTGCCCCGGTCCGGTGAGTGCTACCTCGGCAGGCATCCCGACGGTTGCCCGTGCGAAAACGCGTCCCCGCGCCGCGGACCCCCCGGACGGAACCCCCGGACGGAACCCCTGCCGGGGTGCACTCACCCGAATGCGGCAGGAGCTGTCGGCGAAGGCCGACATCACGTTTTCGGTGCCGCGATTTCAATCGCCGGGGGCCCGGGGCTCGGCTGGTCTGCACCTTCTCCAACCGGCCTGGACGCCGGCCCCACCTGCACCTTCTCCAATCTGGGCTGAGGGGCCGCCCGCCCCCCCTCAGCGCACGCCGCGCGCGGCCAGGGCGAGCGCGATCCATCCACCCAGAAAGCATAGCCCGCCCAGCGGCGTGATCGCACCCAGCCAGCGGATGCCCGTGAACGCCAGCACGTACAGGCTGCCGCTGAACACCACCACGCCCGCCGTGAACAGCCATCCCGCGATGGTCCACCCCCCGCCCGGCCAGCGCCCGGCCGCCATGGCCACGGCCAGCAGCGCCAGCGCGTGGTACATCTGGTAGCGCGCGCCCGTCTCCCACACGGCCAGCAGGTCGGGCCCCAGCCGCTCCCGCAGCGCGTGCGCCCCGAACGCGCCCGCCGCCACGGCCAGGAAGCCAAAGGTGCATCCCAACATCCAGAACGTACGGTTCATCGGCCGGCCAGGAAGGGCGGGGGACAGGGGTGCGTCACGGGGAGGACACCCCGCAACTGCATGCGACGCGACAAGATAGCGGCTCCCGGCGCCAGTCCGCCACCATCCGCCGCGTACTTGCAGGGCAAAGGCGCTGCACAAGGTTCGTAAGTCGTTGCAGGATTGAACTTAGCAAACGGATGGAACGTCATTTGCTACGGAGCATGAGTCTTACGGAGCTCACCCGCTTACGACGCACGGATGGATGGCAGGATGACGGATCCACGACCCCCACGCCGCGGACTTCGCCGGGAGCACCCCGTGTTCTTCTGGGGCACGCTGGTGCTCGCGGGATTGTTCATCGCGGGCGCCGCCGCGGTGGGCATGCGCGTGCCGCGGTACCAGGAAGAGACGGCGCACTTCAACGCGCAGCTCACGGCCGCGCAGCGCGCCACCCGCGACTCGCTGCTGGAGCACCAGCAGAAGCGCACGCAGCTGGCCGTGGCCGTGCTGCGCCGCGACATGCGCATCCGCTCGCTGGAAGAGCGCAAGCGGCACCTGGCCATCGTGCTGGAAGATTCCGTGCTGGAGCTGCGCCACGGCCGGGCCACCCTGCGCCGCGCCAGGCTCACCATCGGCCCGGACAGCACCATCCGCGCGGCGGACGGGCGCACCTGGCGGCTCATCCGTCCCGTGGGCGAGCGCAAGATCGCCGAGCGGCAGAACTCGCCCACCTACACGGTGCCCGAGTGGGTGTACGTGAGCCGCGGCCAGCCCGTGCCGGCGGAGGGCGAGCGCAAGATCAAGGGCGCGCTGGGCACCTACGTGATCCGGCTGGACGACGGGACGGAGATCTACAGCAAGCCCACCGCCGGTCCGCTGGCGGAGACGGTCAAGCCGGGCGCGTTCATGGCCCAGGCGCGGGACCTGGCCGCCATCTTCGACGCGGTGGGCGAGGACACGCCGGTCTACATCTACTGATCGTTTTTTCGGATCCCCCACGGGGCCGCCCGCGCACGGCGGCCCGGGAGCAGGAGCAGGATGGACACGAACGAATCCTACGAGAACCGGCGCCGGCCCGATGCCGTGCCCGAGCGGCGCGACTACACGCCCAAGGGCCGCGTGCGGCGCATCCTCCACGAGTACCGCGCGTCCGCCATCATGCTCATGCTGGGCGTGCTGGTGGCCGCGGGGCTGTTCGTGGCCACGTCGGCGTGGGCCGTCAACGAGCGCCTTACGCGCCGCGTGACGGAGATGACGTACCTCAAGGACACGCGGTCGCTGGAGTTCGTGCGCCAGAAGGAGTTCGAGCGCACCCAGCAGATCGCCGAGAAGGAGCGCCAGCTCGCCGCCAAGGAAGAGGAGCTGGCCCCGGCCGGCAAGCCCTACATCGTGGTGAGCCTGGCCGAGCGGCGCATGCTGTACATCCAGGCCAACGACACGCTGTACAAGGCGTCCGTGGCCGTGGGCTCCGGCAAGACGCTGGTGATGGGCGGGACGACCAAGCGCTTCGTGACGCCGCGCGGGCGCATGTCCATCACCCACAAGGAGCTGGACCCCAAGTGGGTTCCGCCCAACTGGCACTACATCGAGTATGCGCGCCAGCGGGGGCTGCGGGTGCGCGACATGAGCAACGCGTCGCCCAACGCGCTGTCGGGGTTCCCGGCGGGGCGGGTGCCGGTGAGCGGCGGCACGGTCATCATCCCGCCCTGGGGCAGCCCGCAGCGCGAGCACAAGGGCGTGCTGGGCGTGGCCAAGCTGGAGATGTACGACGGGTACTACTTCCACGGCACGGACAACCCGGCGTCCATCGGCAGCGCGGCCAGCCACGGCTGCATCCGCATGTACAAGGACGACATCATGTGGATGTACCGCAACGTGCCCGTTGGCACGGTGGTCTACATCTACTGACGCGCTGTCGCAGCGCTCGGAGCCCCGGCGGCCGATGGTGAGCCGCCGGGGCTCCTGTGTTCCGGACACGAAACGATTGCAGTTCGATAGTAATTCTGCTATCATTCTGAATGGATCAGACACGGAAGCCGCTGCA